>NZ_JAKGBG010000036.1:0-50823 GCF_021532595.1 Pseudoalteromonas sp. OFAV1 | reverse complement strand
AGGCAATCGTAAGACTAGCCGAGCCAAAAGCTCGATTAGCAGTGTCCAACGAAGCGTCAAAAAAGAAAGGTTAGTAGCTTAGGCTACTATCTTGGAAGCTCGCGAGCTTTAGCTCCGAGTAGTTCACATTAGCATTAGAGCAGACTTCCCCTAATGCTAATGTTACAACCCTTAAAATGGCGTTAGATATTTAACCAGTTCTTTCCTAATTCTGGTTTATGGACGCCAAACCCTTGCACGTAATCTACGCCCAACTCTTTGAGTAATATTTCGGCTTCATAACATGAGACAAACTCAGCTATACACTTCATATTTAAAGAATGAGCCATTTTCACCACACTGGCAACAATAGATTGATCTTTAGCTGAGTTTTGAATGTTTTCTATAAATACACCGTCAATCTTTAAAAAGTCTGCATCAATATTCTGTAAATATGTCAGAGTCGAATAACCACTACCAAAATCATCTAGTGAGATCTTAAAACCAAAGGTTTTAAGGTTTGTCACATTCTTTAAAACTTTATTAAAGTCATCAATAGCAACAGTCTCAGTTACCTCGAAAATGATACTTTGTGGGTTAACATTAAATTGTTTTGCATAGCTTATGATTTTATCAACAAATAGGGTGTTGTTTATTGATTCAGCAGACAAATTTATTGAGAGAGCGCTTAAATCCTGATGAGCGCCATTCCATTTAAATGCTTCAATAACGACCCATTCATCGATTTCAAGCATTAGGTTGAATTTTTCTGCCACTTCAAAAAACATGGCAGGAGGATAGTGGCCACCTTTACCGTCTTTCATTCTAATTAAGAGTTCAGCATGTCTGATCTCATTGTTAGGATTTACAGGTCTAATTTCCTGAGCGAACAACTCGAAATGATTATATTCAATGGCAGATCTAATACGTTCTATCCATATAGGGGCCTCTTTAAAAAAGATAATGTCATCATTACTTTCAGTATATGTTTGAAACATAAATCCATTTTTTTTTGCTGTCATAGCAGCATAGTCAGCAAACTGTAAAGCGCTAGCGGCACTTTTAACTAGGGTGTTGAGACCAATATCGACTATGCCAATACTAACTGAGACCCCTAACTTTGTTTCGTAGTGAGATAGCTTATAGCTATTAATCAAAGTATACAGTTCTTGTATTTTTGATTCGACGTAACTAACTTCTTTATTGTTGAATAAAATTACAAACTCATCACCGCTTAAACGACCAACTGTATCATCCTCAGCAGCAATTCCTCTAATTATTGATGATAATTCCATGAGAATAACATCACCGACTTCAAAACCCGCTGAGTCATTAATTATTTTGAAGTTGTTGATGTCAATAAGCGCAAGAGTTGTGTTTGACTCTGGCTTTTCTATTTTAGACTCTAGAATTTCTGTAAAGTGATATCTACTATAGACAGAAGTTAGCTCATCGTAGTGTCTTGAGATATTAGGAATATTGTCAGCCGGTTTTTCGTCCGTACTATTAATAATAATAAATTTTGACTGCTCACCTTTTTTAACAGAGACTTTAAAGCTTTCTTGTTCTGTAACAAGAGAGTATATGACATCTTTGTTACTTTCTTGCAAATCAAAGTTACAAGAAAGTAAATAGTTATGATAAGAAATAGGCTTTTCTAAAGCAGCATATTTTTCTTGTAACGTTTTGGATTGTGATGAAAAAGACGTAATATTCCCATCATTGTCTACACTAATAACAGAGATATTCTGGGCTTTTAACTCATCTATCAATAAGAATGACTGACGAGCTTCATCTTTATGAGAAAAGATATCTATTAATCTATTTTTAAGTTGTTGTTTTAAAACCGTTAACACCGCAGCCTCAGTCATTGTGAAAATTCGACGTTAATATATCATCTAAATATTTAATATCAACAAAATACTGAGTTATTTCACATTTTTATGGTTCAAATTTTATCTCAATTTCTTTACTTTTGATAGACGCTGTGCAGGGAACTATTTCATCAGGCTTTAGCAAAGCAATGGTGTCATCAGTATGTTCTACTTCACCCTTAACTAGCTTACATTTACACATACCACACATGCCTTCACCGCAACCTATATCCGGTGTAATACCTCTATCAATCAAAAGTTGGAGAACGGTTCGTGTTCTAGAATCTGGGTGGGGTTCGCCATGAGGATTACGTAAAATAATGCTTTTTAAATCCATCTTAATTCGCTCCTATAAACCACTGTACAAAATAGCTTCTTTTATTTTAAAACTGTTACTTTCTGAAGCTATACCACTCATTAGATATTTATGATCTGATTTTGTATATCTAAACTGCTTTTTCCACTCTTTAAAGAAACTGTTCTTTTGGCTTTTGTCGGCCTTTTCTATCCAAGTAGTAAGAAGTAATGGGCTTGATTGTTGAATAGAAAGGTTAAGTAAGTTTCTTTCTTGAATTTCATCCCATTTGGTCATATAAGTAGCATTCCTTTCAATATAAGGAGGATCCATAAAGATAAGGAAATCTTTTTGATCTTTTATGCTTTCTAAAACAGTATTGTAATCACTACACGAAAATTCCCATCCGTAGGCATCAATCTGTTTTTTGACGAATACAAAACGGTCACATAAAGATTCTATCAAACTTAAAGTAAGCTTATTGTCATCTCGGCCGTATGGTGCATTAAAATTGTTCTTTTTTTGTGAAAATCTTATTAGGCCATTATGATTAGTTCTGTTTATGATAAAAAAGTCTAAAGGACAGCGGTCCTTATTGAATCTTTCTCTTAATTCATAATAGTATTCGCCACCTCTTGCATTCATAATTCGCTTTTCATGTAAGAGTCGATTTCTTAAATCTTGTAAACTAAGACTACCATCTTTTATCATATTAAAAAATGAGACCAAATAAGGGTTTACATCATAAAAATGGGCGGGACCTTTAGCTAAATTAAATCCAACCACACCGCTCCCCATAAACGGCTCTACCCAAACCGAAGGTTTGTGTTTACGTTGAATCCTATTCGATATGGTTTCGATTTTAGGGAGAAGCTTTAGCTTACTCCCTTGAATACGAAATAAAGACTGTTCATATTGCATCTAAAATTGTCCGGTTTGCTTTTTAAGCATATATTCATTAATTTTCTTTGCTGGATTGATGAATGCAACAACTACAGCAAGAAATGTAAATCCTAACGACCAATACGTAGTTGTCACAAGACCATCTGTATACAGTAAGTACGCGCTTACAATCACCGATAAAACCGCAGCTAAGATATCGTAAACTTTAAGTTTATTGCTAATTGCTTTTTTATTTAACTTGCTAATACCCATATAAACCTCATAAATTAGTCATTTCTAGAGTGACATATCATATATTTCAGGATAGCTAAATCAAGAAAAAAAAACATTTTATTACTCGCAACTTGAAGCCTGACCTATTGTATCATTTTAACATATTTAGGCTTAGTTAGTGACATGGCGACTTTCGTTAGCATTTTACTTGCATTTGTTAGATCGCACTGTATGCTATTATGACTATTTTAGAGAAGTGACTAAGGTTTTTATATGAAACGGCTATTGCCTCTATTAACAACAGCTGTAATTTTAGTTAATTGCAATCTTCATGCAGAAACAATTAATTCAAATGGATATGAAGAATATCAAAAAAGCAGAGTAATTGAGTCTGCTCATCAACTCGAGGGATACGGCGCATTTCTTTCTGTTAATAACAATAATGTTGTTAGAGTAGCATTTCTTGCAAGCGACTTTAGTTTGTATTTAAATGATTATCAGAGAATTCTGTCGAATTTTCCTGAAGATACAAAAAGCTTAAGTGTGAGAGTATCTTCAAATGAGGAGATTGTCCCGGACGAATTGACAGAAATGTTAGATAAATCATTTAAGGATGTATTTGTTAACACAAAAGCTAATATTTGCTCAAAATACACTGACGTTAATACGACTAAATGTAACGTAATTGAAATTCAATTTTTAAAGTAAACATAAGGAAAGACATGAAAGCTAAATTATCTTTATTCGCAAAAACATCAATTATTCCGGCTATCTTATTGTCAGTGGTTGGCTGTAATGATGCTGTAACCGCAACGACTCAGAATGATACATCTGAATCGATAACTGAATCAAAAAATTATGGCAATTTAGTCGAAGGCATTGATTTTATAAAGCTAAGTAAACCAATCGAAGGTGTCAGTTATAATGACATTACAGAATTATTTTGGTATGGCTGTGGGCATTGTTTAAATGTAGAGATGCATCTAGTTGATACTATTGCAGAACAGTCTAAATTAAATGGCTGGTCATTCAATAAAGTGCATTACCCTTCAGAAAGAAATACTTGGGCTTTTGATTTCAATATTTATGCTGCTTTAGAGCAACTTGATGTTGGCAAAGAAGTTGGAAGAGATTATATGCTGTCTGTTCAAAAACAAGGATTGGATCGATTTAATGAAGAAGAAATGACTGATTTCTTCTCAAAATACTATTTGGATTATGAACTAGTAAAAGAAAAGATGAATTCTGCGGAGCGAGATGAAATCTGGGCGCATGCGATGAAATTTAAAGTCCCTGAAGTTGAAGGTACTCCGACATTTATCGTTGGTGGCCGATATATCGTTAAAATTTCCCCTAAAATGGTTGGTTCAATTAAGCAATTAATTTCTAATTAGACCGAATTACGATTTCGACATTGAATGCTAAAAGCCCCCAGCAATAAATATTGTTGGGGGCTTTTTTATTTTAATGTTATTTTTGTAACATCTTCTTTCTTTTATTGTTTTCTTTAATTGTTTTATAAACTTGCTGGCATCGTTCATATGCGGCAGCTTGCTCTTCTTTGCTAATTACGGCACTTGTAGGCTTACCTGAAGTGTCGATTCGGCTAACGCCTTCTCTAATTGAACCCAAATACTGGTAGCTATTACAATAGAAGTGTAGGGCACTACGGATAGTTCGATTTGAAATTCCGAGGTTTAGATTGATGATGTCTTCACGGATACCAAGAGATAAAGGTTTAGGTTTGTGGAGATTAAACACTCGAGGAAGTAGCTTTTCAAGTGTTCTAAATGCTAATTTGTACTTGTTTGTACTTTGGATTTTTCGCCCGGTATATTTTTTTCGTACCATGTTGAATCGTGATGATGGCTTTTTCTTTCCAGTATTTGATCTATGATTGTTCATATAGTTAACCTTACTTTATTTAATTAATTGAAAAATATCTTCTAATGTTTCAATACAGCTAATATCTTTTTTTAGTCCGTTAATGCTCAGTTTCATTTCATTAAAATTAATCTCAATCAAAGAGTTAATTCTGATCGTTGAGCTCACAAGCATTTCTTTCTTCAAAGGCTTGCCCAGTCTGTACTTACAGACCAGCAAATTAAACGCGCATCTTAGATGTTTACTTAGTGTGATTTCACCATTATCTTTATTTGTTTCCACAGAAATTTCACAAACCTCAGTGTTATTCATTACATCTAGAACCGTTTTAGCTGTATCTTTAGACGTAAATTTACACTTAGTTTTATGTACTCTATCGCATATATAGTAAAGACTTTGGGTTATGTTGATATCACTTTCTAAATAAAATCTCATTTAAGTTAGACCTTTCATTTTGTCTGGTGCTATTATATTTACATGCTGTTCTTATGCAAATTTTATAAGATTTTTTATTGAGTAATTTGAGTTAATTATGTTTGAAGATATTTTGCGTCCAATCTTGGGCCTAATGCCAATCGTTGAAGGTCTGTCCGGGAAACCATATCTATATTATTTTTGGTCTTCTATTGCAATAATGCTTTTTGTTATAAAATTTGTATTTTCAAGGACAAGAAAAAGACATTTATTAAAGGAGGCAAGGAAGAAAAAGGGCCTATATCATATGAAGTGGGATACGTTCGAGAAGTTTTCAGCTCAATACTTTAGAGAGTTAGGTTACAAGGTGCATGAGTTTGGAGGGAATCAAGCTGATGGTGGAATTGACTTAATTATTACAAGAAAGAAAGAAAAAGTCGCTGTACAAGTAAAACACTACAGTCCAAAGAATAAAGTTGCTGTAAATATCGTCCGTGAAATGCTGGGAGTTTTCAATTCTGGTAAAGAGTCAATGAAACTGACTGGAGTTATGATTATTACATCATCGACATTCACTAAACCGGCAATTGAGTTTGCAGAACAAAATAATATTACAATCATTGATGGTCATCAGATCATTAAAAAAATAGGGTAAAATCGTTATGAAAATTACTATGCTTACTAGCGCTTTGGTATTAGCAACGTCATTTAATATATACGCCTCTCCTGAGGTTTGTGGATTTGATAAAATTGATGGGACTGTTATTGAATTTACAACAACAGACAAAGCGCCAGCTGCTGATCCTATTAAATCATCTTTAAATGTGTACCGGTACTTTTCTAGTGATGCTGATGGTCAACACCTACTAAAAAAGTCGGAGTACTTTGGACGTAAAGCTGTTTTTAAAATGGATAGTCATAAATCAAGGCTAGGGGCAGGTGTCAATAATTACACCGGTCAGGTTTTAGATAAAGTGGATGTGTTTAGTGGAATAGCAGATAATTGCAAACCAATTTTTATGCAGATCGGACATAATGATTTTTCGCATTACTATAATGACTTAAGCTCATTTGATAATGGTGTAATTAATCTATATGAAGTTGAAAGCACATTGGGTGTATTTGTTCATCATTCTGAGATGTATGAGGTTTCAGACCTAGAATCGTTTGTAGGTAACATGTATGTAAAAGCCAATACGTATTTACCGATGTACTTCGTAGATAAGTTTTACGAAAAGAAATCTGTACTACCTCCATTTTCAAAGGTGGATGTATTAGATGTTCAACATATCCCGTTTGCCTTCAATGATAGACATGTTTCTGATTACAGAATTAAAGTTATTCACAATGGCCAAGAAGGATATTTGCCGGGTTTACGTTCGGGCTTATCTTCGTTAAATGAATTAGATTCAGTGCGAGATGAATTTAAAGAAGCGGTTAAGGCCAAAAAAGTAGCATATGGTATGACTGAAAATGAGCTTATATTGTCGCTTGGATTACCAGAGAAATCAAAAGAATTTAATGTCTATGAGACATCTACAGGCTATTATGTAGATTACCATAATGAGCCAAGATTCAAAAATATGGACAAAGTTGGAGTTACAAAGGAATTGTTTTATGAGCATATCCCTTATCCTCTAGTCCTTTCTTATGATGGTATTCTCCATGAAGGTGGCCAGCAATTTAGTTCTGTTAAATTAAAGGGTACACTTGAATTCATTCTACATTAATAAATAATACTTTTTAACTACCTAAAAGTGCTGTTTGGTACTTTACTATATCGCACTTTTAGGTATAATGGATTAAGAAATACAATCAACATAACGTTCAAGGGAAGTCGTGACAATACCAAATTCAGAATTAAAAAAATACGAGCGTTCTCTCAGTGGTCTGTTAAACCAGCTTAAGCTTTTTTACTCTCAGGAAACTGTTTCTTCTAGTCTTAATTTTTTTGACCTAATTTTCGATGACAAAAATTCAGCCACGATGGCTGATATGACATCAATGACAATTAGTAAGATACAGTCACTAATAATGGTATTAAGAAATGCACAGTGTTTTGGTCCCGATTTCTTGAATGAAGCTACTTTGAGCGAACTTAAAGTTGATATATTTGAGGCTATTACTGAAGCTAACGATGTTTTATCTGAAGTTTCTACTATCAGAGAAATTTCTATCGTCTTACAACGCTTATCATCAACAGCGTCATTGTCTTTTTCTCTGGCAAGAAAAATTTGTAAAGCAACTTTGGACTCTCTTAGCGGCAAAGATTATTCAAATTCGCTTCTGGATACTCTATTTCCCAGTCATGAATAATTTATAACACTTTACGTTTGTTGGTTAAAGTAGATCTAACTTAGGCTGGTTTAATACCGGCCTTTTTATTTCTGAATTTTTGAATATTGGCGCAGTTTGTTTTCCGTATTTAACGTTATCTATTGCAGTCAATCGTACATGTAAGTTCACATCGATAGCGATTAATTTTGGCCATTTATAATCTTTATTTACATTGCAATTATCTTTAGTAGTTGTAAAATTATTAGCAATAAAGCAAGTAATGAGATTGTTATAAAGCGAAAGCTAATTCGGATAAATAACATAAAAAGATAGTTTATAAAGCTTTTATTTCTAACTATGTTTCGCTAAAGAGCTAATAATTTCAGGGTGATTTAACTTCTCCTTTTCTGCTTTAGAAAATGATAGTGATGCAGGTGCCGCTATATCAATATCAACTTAACAAGCCAATTATCTATAGATTAGAGAAGCTATTCGCATTAGAAAATTGGATAATGAGTTGTTGAATTAAATTTTAACTAATTAATGGGCATATCAGTGCCCCACACATAACTGTTTTGCGAGGAAGTATGTCAGATAAGTTTTACTTAAAGCCTGAAGTCTATATTGAACCATTATGTAACCATTGGTACGCATGGCCATACCTCATTCAACCACTAACGTTTGCAAGAAACATGGTTAAGAATCATCGCAGACTTATGATGTCATTTGTAAAAAATTATAAGCTTCATATGCTAGCTAAACAAAGTACAGAAATGGTAGGCGGAGAATTTGTCAACTGCTCTAAAGAACAACTTGCGGATATTAAATCATTAATTGATGATATGGAAATAAATAAAAGTGACTTAATTGAGGCTGCAAATGCGATCTCTGACTTAGAAAACTTACTTTTAGAGCATAATAAAAACGAATCAATTGAAGATCTTTATTGTAAGGTTCCACAAATACTTAAAGGGTATGTAGAGTTATTCGTTGATCAAAATCACAATGCTTCATATCGTATTATAGAATCATTATTATATGAGAGCGATCTTTATAAAGAGGAATTGCAATCAGTATTGTTTGGTAGTATGGAAAAAGTAGAAAATAGGCCATTTGTTTTCTCAACCCCAAGGTTAGCAGATGATAATCACTTACATCTCAATTTGAGCTTCAATAATCCTAAACTTAGACGACTTTTAAAATCTCGATTTGATCCGATTTCGAAACAAGAATTAGATGAAATCCTTGAAGGCGTAGAACAGAGCGGTGGACTTTCTGTAAATGAGTTATTTACAAAAGATGAGCCAATAAATAGACATATCGCGCCACATTCTGGAGTTAGAATACAATACACTGGCCACGCAGGATTTCTCATTGAAACTAATAATACGTCGATACTTATTGATCCTGTTATAGCTGTTAACAATCAGCGTGATGATGAAGACTTAATAGGCTACTCTGAATTACCGGCTTCAATAAACTATGTGTTGCTCACACATAGCCATCAAGACCACGTAAATATTGAAACACTCCTACAAATTCGCGACCGAATTGAAACAATTGTAGTTCCTAAGAATAACGGGGGCTCTCTCTTTGACCCTTCTTTGAAATTAATGCTCCAAAAATTAGATTTCAATGTAATTGAAGTTGAAGATATGGAAAGAATAAACCTGCCTAATAATGAGGGCCATATCAGAGCTATTCCTTTTTTAGGCGAACATGGAGATTTAAATATTCGTTCTAAATCAGCATGGTTTATTGAAGCATTAGGCAAACGTTGCTATTTCGGTGCCGACTCTTCAAACTTAGAGCCCGAAATGTATCAGCATATCAAAAAAATTACGGGTGAACTTGATATGCTCGCTATAGGAATGGAGTGTGTTGGAGCTCCTTACACATGGTTATATGGAGCATTAACGACACAATTTATTCCTCAAGAAGTCAAAGAATCTCGAAGATTAAATGGTTCTGACTTTCAAAAAGCAAAAATGATGTCTAAAACTTTTAACCCTAAAGAAATCGTTATTTACGCGCTTGGTATGGAAAAAGCTTATAGCTATTTTATGGGAATTGATTATTCAGATGACTCTGAGCAAATTGTACAGTCACAGAGTATGGTTGATTACGGCAATGGTAATGGAGTAAAAACTGAACGAGCTTTTTGTCGTAAAGAAATCATTTTTTAGGGGATGAAGACAATGAGCAACAATAGCTTTGAGCTTTCAATATCACAAAATGATATTTATTATGAAGCATTGGTAAATAAAAATTCGCCACAATTTAATATCGGTGGAGCACTAATTCTCGAAAATGTTGATTTTCAGACAATTTTACGTGCCCATAAAGAAATTGTATCTAACCATGATATTTTTAGATTAAAAATAGATTGCAAGGGGGATTCTCCATTGCAATATCTAAGTGATACAGTTGATGACTCCTTACAACTATTGGATTTTCGAAACAACAAATATTCTGATGATGACGCCAAGTTGTTCATTCAGAATGATTTTCATACACCTATAAAGTTGACTGATGATTCTCTCTTTAAAGCCTATGTTATTCAAGTTGATGAAAGTCGGTTTTACTTTGTTGGTCTAATGCACCATATAGCAATAGATGGCTATGGGTTTGGGCTTTGGTCTCATAGTATGGTTAAAGCAATTTTTCATAATGAGTTAGATAAAGATGAAGATTGGCAATCTTCGGTAAAGCGGAATTTAGAAGGTAAGAACTCTAAAAAGCACAATAAGTCCGTACAATATTGGCAAGCAAAACTCGGAAGTAATTCTGACATTGATAAGATAATTTCTAATGAAAGCGCAAGTAAAAATAGCTCACGATTAACGGTCCAGCTTAGTAAAGAACAACTTGCTTTACTTAATGATATTAACAAGAAAACTGGATGGGACTTTTCACAACAGCTCAGGGCGGCATTTTCAGCAGCTGTTGCATTAAGGTTTGATTCGAAAAGCTTTCTTGTTACAGAAACATTTCATAATCGCCGACAACATAAAGATAAAAATAAAATTGGGGTATTCGTAGGAGAGTCTCCCTTAATAGTTGATCTTAATAACATATCTAGTTTTGATGAACTTGTTAATCAAAACATTCAATTACAGAAGGAGAGGTTTAGACTTGCAAATATTGGAAAGATAGGAATTAATAAAATTATGCGTGAACTTGGTGTCAGTGAAGGTATTAGCCAGTTCTATTTTAATTATATTAAGGTTAAAAATCTTGTTGACAATCAAGACAATGCTGTTGAGATGATTTATTTTCCTAACAATCATAGTCAGGCGCCATTAAAATTCAATGTATGGGATCAGCATGGTAGAGACTCAATTCGATTTGAAATTGATTACAATTGTGGATATTTCACCAAAAAGGATATCTCTTATTTTGTTGATTCTATTATGGGGATGTTATACCAAGTAGAGCAAGACCATAAGGTGAAGTTATGTGACATATCGTACCTGACAAGTAATGAACACAATGAGCTTGCTGAACTAGGTAACCTTAACTATGAGGTCTGTTCAGAATTATCTGGCAATACATTAACAAAATACCTTTATAAACAATCTATAAAAACTCCAGACTGTATCGCCATTGAACAAGGTGGTTGTTTAATAACTTATGCTGAACTTTGGAATAAGGCAAAAAACATTGCAGCAACACTTCATGCGAATGATGTTAAGTCGGGCGACAAGGTTGCGCTAGAGAGTGAACATTCTATTTCACACTTTCTATTGTTGTTTGGAATAGCTGTGGCTGGATGCACCTTTGTTCCTATAGACCCATCGTTACCCAATGACCGAGTAAAGGATCTTATTTCAATCTCGAATTCAGTTAAGGTTTTTACTATTTCAAATAAACTTAAAGGCTTATTTGATTCCAGTATGATTATTGATATGACGTTAACTGTTGAACCAAGGGATAATGAGTACTACCTTTCTCTTCGTAGAGAAGATAGTTTGTTGTATGTATTATTTACATCAGGATCGACAGGAAAACCAAAAGGTGTTGAAGTTAGTGATTATAATTTTATGAGCAAATTACTATCATCACATAAAGCTTATAAATTGCCGCAAGGGAAGATATTGCAATTCAACAATTTATCTTTTGATGTTTTTGTTGAAGAGATTTATTTATCTTTAGCAACTAATAGTACATTAGTTATACCTGAGGGGGATTGTCGTGACCCTGAAGTTTTCATTAAAAATATAGAAACTAAAGAAATTCAGACTGTGCTTTTAACTACATCATTTTTCAATCATTTTTTGCTATATTTAGAGTCTAATAATATTAACAGCATTAAATCACTAGCATTAGTTTTGGTTTGTGGTGAGGAGTTAAAAAGTAATTTTGTAGAAAGGTTTGTGAGTCGCTTGGGAGATCAAGTGGCTTTATTTAATGCGTATGGCCCAACAGAAGCGACAGTTTTATCAACATACAAAGCTATTAATACAGACATTAAAGTTCCAAGTAGAGTACCTATAGGAACCCCTCTACCAATGACTTCAATTATGATTTGCGGTAGAAATGGTAATGTTTTACCTTCTTGTGTAGAGGGTGAGATTTACATTGGAGGCGAAGGGGTAGCAAGATATGCATCTAATTTGGTAAATAATCCATTCTTTACACTCGATGATTCCATCCCTTCTACAAGTAAGAATTGGTATAAGTCTGGAGATTTCGGCAAATGGAATGATGATGGAGAGTTAATGTATCTCGGTCGAAAAGACGATGAAATAAAACTGGGCGGATACAGAACATCAATTTCAGAGATCAGTAGTATTATCAGTCAAATAAAAGGAGTCCAAGACTTCATTGTTATGTTCAACAATGAAAGCAAAGTATTGAATTGTTTCTTTTTATCAACAAATGAGAAAATTGACTATAAGAAAGAAGTATTGGGGTTACTACCTTATTATTTACAGCCTAATGTAATTGTACTCGACAGTTTTCCTAAAAGTTCTACAGGAAAAATTAACAAAAAATTGTTAAAGGAGCTCTATAGTGATTTAAAAAGTCCAGAAGACACTGATTTAACAAAGACTGAAGGCGAAATTGCAGTGTTTTTAAAGAGTATATTGGGTGAAAAATATAAAGGCATAAACACTCCTTTTTACCAGATGGGCGGAAATTCTATTCACGCTGTCTCATTTAGTAAATTTATAAAAAAAGAGTATGAACTTACAGTCTCATTAGATAAAATATTAGAAATGCAAACTGTTAAAAAAATATCATTGTATATAGATGATATAAAATATGTAAAGAATGAGAGTCAAGAGAGTTCTGCGGATTCTGATGATTTTGGTTTTTCATTAACTATATAAGAGATTATATGTCTAATATTGTACATTTCAGCAATACAAGTGAGTTAGACTCTTTGTATTGCTTTCCATTTGCGGGTGGAGCTCCATCAGTTTATTTTCCATTAAGTGAATCGCTTAATGGAATTTTTAACATATCAGCAATAAATTTTCCGGGCAAAGGAGTACTGATAGGAGAACCTTCGCTAAAATCTATGGATCAGCTTGTGGAGTATGCTTTTAGCGCTCTGGAGTATGATAGAGCTTTCGATAAACCATATTATATTATGGGTTATAGCTTAGGTTCAAAAGTGGCTACCATGCTAATAGAAAAAATAGCAAAACAAGGGTTACCATTACCTCGTAAAGTTTATCTTTGCGCAAGTGAGCCGCCAAACTGCAAGACTTCGCGAAAGCCATCTAAAGGCATGTCAGATGATGAATTTATTGAATTACTAAAATCTATGAATGGCACTTCGAATGATATCTTAGACAATAAGGAATTAATGGACATCTATTTACCATCCATTCGTGCAGACTTCAATATCTCAGATAGTTTCTATAAGGATGCACCTGATAGACCTTTTTGCGTTGAAGCGGTAATTATTTACGGCAATTATGATCATTTCTTAAGTTCAGAAAATATTGAATTATGGTCTAAATTTTACAACAAAACATCTTTCTTTGATTTAGAAGAAGGGCATTTCTTTTTGACAGAACGCCCATCACTAATCAAAGAGATTATTATTTCATCTATTGATAAGTGATCTTATGTTTTTTTCTAATTTTCCTATCCTTTCTCGTATGTTAGTTTATGTGATAGCGCCTATTCTAGTTATTTGTACTTACTTTGTTTTAGTTATAACAAAATCATTGCCCGAATATCACACATACCTTTTAGATGCAGACGGGCGATATATGGCCGAGGTAAATAGAGATATAAATGGTATCACTTATATAAATGGCTCAACGGATAAAAATGCTTTTTATGCGTTAGGTTACGCTCATGCCTCTGATAGAATGTGGCAACTTGAGGTTCAGCGCCGCATAGGTTCAGGTAGACTTTCTGAAATTTTCGGAGAAAATACTTTAGATCAAGATATATGGCTTAGAACAATAGGTTTATATAATAGTGCTAAAGAATCTCTTCAAAATCATACCCTATCACCGGAAGAGTTTCAGTCTCTTTACGCTTACACTTCAGGAATTAACGCATGGCTGGCAGAAGGGAATGAGCTACCCCCAGAATTTCACTTTTTTGGAATTGAACCTGAATATTGGGAAGTACTAGATTCATTGGCTTGGATGAAAGCATTCCAGATGTTATTGGCTGGTAATATGTGGGATGAAATAAAAAATAGTGCAGTTAAAGGTATTGCAACAAAAGAAATGTACGAATCTATTTTTAATCTTGCCTTAAATTCAAATAGCAAAGAAAACAGCTTTGCGACAACTCACGAGTTACTTTCCATTGAGAATGATTTAGTCAATCAATTTAACCTAGGAGGTAAAAATTTAGGGAGTAATGGCTGGGTAGTTTCAGGGAGGCACATGGAAAGTGGTAAGCCCACTTTGGTCAATGATCCGCATCTTGGAGTTCAAGGGCCATCATTATTTTATAATGCAAAGGTTCAAGGAGATAAAATTTCAGTACAAGGAATGACACTTGTTGGATTGCCTTTTGTAATTTTTGGTAAGAATGAACATATTGCATGGGGAGGCACAAGCTTAATGGGTGATGTTCAAGATATTTTTGTTGAGCAAATAAACCCTAACAATCCTAACCAGTATTTATTTCAAGGTGAATGGCATGATATGACCCTTAGAGATGAATATATTAAAGTTGCCAGAAAGAAACCTGCATTTTTAAATAATGATAAGGAACCAATACATATTGTTGTAAAAAGTACTAATAAAGGCCCACTTATTAGTGAAAGTACCGGATATAATACTATGGGTAACTTAAGTGTTTCATGGGTTGCGCTAACAAATAATGATACGACATATAGTGCTTTCTATAAACTTAATTATGCTAAAAATTGGGAGGAATTTAAAGAAGCCTTTAGTAGATTAGTTGCCCCAGCACTAAATGTTTTTTATATAGATAACAAAAATATAGGCCAACTGGTTGCCGGTCATATTCCTATTAGAACAAAAGGTAAAGGTGAATTTATACAGTCTGGATGGGAAGATTATAGCTGGCATGGCTTTATACCATACAATAAAATGTATAAGTCATTTAATCCAGAAGTGGGGTTTTTGGCAAACGCAAACCAGAAAGTTGATGTAACTGAATCAGGAGATTATGTCTCATCTGGTTTTGCAGAAATGGACCGCTACAACCGTATTTCCGAGTTACTTAATCATAAAATCAAAAAAAATGAAAAAATTTCGGTAGACTATCTTAAGGATATGTTAAAAGACACACAAAGTTACGAACATAAATATGTTAATGTACTTACTGATGGTATTTTATGTAAAAGTAATATTTCTTGTAATGCGTTGCAGGCATTAAAAAGCTGGGATGGAAACTTTAATAAAGAGAGTGTAGGTGGTGCGATATATAGCTTTTATCTTTATAATTTGAAAAGTGAACTTTTTTCTGGTTTAGACAATAATCAGGGTGTCTCAGATAATAATGATTTATTAGACTCTGTGATTGAAAATGTAACCTATAAAGATATTGTTAGAATTATTGCTGAAGACCATGACATATGGTGTGAAGACTCTTGTAACAAGAGAAAGCAAATTGCTTGGGACAAAGTAATTCGAAGGTTAATTAAATTAAAAGGTAATTCTGTTGATAACTGGAAATGGGGCGAACTTAATACCCTTGTTTATAAACATAACCCACTTAGTCAATTATCTTGGGCCAGACCGATCTTTGAGTCAAGATCAGCTGGAGAAGGTTCTGTTAATACTATAAACGTTTCGGGCTCTGTGTACAGCAAGAAAGACGGTTTTCATCAAGCGCGTAGTGCCGCATTTAGACAGATTATGAGTATTGATGACAATGGAGGAGAGCATTACTTTCTACTAGCTCCCGGACAATCAGGACACCCCCTAAGTCCCTTTTATAGAAATTTTGTTGAAGATTTTTCTACGAATACGATGTCTACGTATTGTGATGATGACTCATGTATGCAAATAGGTAAGGAATAATAATGAGCTTACTTTCTCAGTTTTCAAGAATGTCACCTAATCTCGTAACGGCATCTATAGTGTTAGGTATAATCGCAGGTATTTTCCAAGCTTCAATTATACCGTTAACACTCTTATCGATTGATGTTGTCTTTAATTCAGACTCGTTGAATATGACTAGTGTTTTTGATGTAGAAATTAGTCACATTAAGCACGCTACATTATTTTTATCAGTAATGGGAGTAATTCTGGTTTTCGGAACTTTGTCACAGGTAATTTTATCAACAATTTCAATAAATTTAACATCTTCCCTAAGAAATGATTTGATAAAAAAAGCATCAAAGAGTCCCCTACAGAATTTTGAAAAAGTAGGTCAAGATAGAATATTTACAGGTATTGTTAATGACATCGATGACGTTGTAGCAGGCGCATCACAAATCCCTACAATTGTTAAGCACGTGATTAGTGTTCTTGGTCTTTTATTGTATTTGGCATTTATAAACATAGACATACTGATATATGTATTGATTTTATTTTGTATTGGTTTTTTTACAATTATGGTGCCTACTATAATTTCTAATAAGTACTTTACCGATTCTCGTAATATGTATGATAGTTTTCAGTCGGGCGTTAAAGGTCTTCTTGACGGTACGAAAGAGCTTAAGTTAAGTGAATACAAACGCGAATATTACATTGAAAATAGAATTCTAAAACAAGAGAAGTCCTCAGCACGAAATGATAAGATTGGTTTTGTTTATGGAAAGATAGCGCATGCTATCGGAGATCTAATTGGTTTTATGGCAATAGGTGCGATTTCATTTGTTATGATTAATTATCGTGAAATCGACTATAAAGAGGTTTTAAGTGCTGTAATGGTAATTATTTATACAACTGGACCATTAGGCGCGTTAATTTCTCAAATTCCGACAATATCTATTGCGAGAATAGCTTTAGACAAGCTAAATACATTGTATGATGATATACAAGAAGAAAAATTTGAACGCGAAATAGAGATCGGTAACATAGAAAGCTTAAAGTTTAAAAATGTGGAATTTTCATACAGTAACTCACCAGAAAGCTTTAAGATTGGACCTTTGAGCTTTGAAGTAAGTAAAGGAGAGCTTATCTTTGTAGTTGGTGGAAATGGTTCAGGAAAATCAACTCTAAGTAAGGTGATAACACATCATTACTTACCCACATCCGGCCAAATTTTTGTAAATGATGAAAAAGTTGATGAGCTTAATATACTAAGTATAAGAGAGCGTATTAGCTCTATTTACACAAACTTTCATCTATTTACTGAAATGCTCGGTGAATATAATAAAGACAAAGTTCATGAGTATCTATCTGATCTTGGTTTACAAAATAAAGTAAAATTTGAAAATGGACAGTTCAGTACTATTGACCTTTCAGATGGACAAAAAAAGCGATTAGCTTTACTTGTTGCCCTTATGAATGATAGTGATATATATCTATTAGATGAATGGGCAGCAGATCAAGACCCTGAATTCAAGGATGTTTTTTATCGTAAGATACTTAAGGATATGAAAAATGCAGGTAAGTTAGTGATTGTTATAACTCACGATGATCATTATTTTGATCTTGCTGACAGGTTTCTAATCATGAAAGATGGCTTAATGTCCCAACTAGATAATGATGGTGACAATTTAAAAAGCTCAATGGCACTTCTAGGTGCAAAGTTTAAAAAGATGGATGTATGATATGACAATCAGTGCGATATTAAGGCAACTAAAAAAAGAAGATGTATTCTTAAGTGTTATCAATGGCCAATTAAAAATTGATGCTAAAAGAAAACCGAGCGAGACATTAATTAATGCAATTAAAGATAATAAAAGTGAGTTAATTGCAGTGTTCTCTAACAACTTTACTAAGGCAGATAAAGATAAGTTGCTAGTTTCAAAAGAGCAACAGTCAATTTGGCGTTCACAAAAGAACAGTGATGATAAAACACTCTATAATTTTGTTGTCAATATCGATGTAAGTAATTTAGAAAGTCAAGCTCTGGGTGGAGCTTTGAGGGCCGTTATTGATAAGCATGAATGCTTAAGGACAGCAATAAACTACGATGGCGATAAGTTTCATGCCCACTTGCTAGAAGTAAGCGAGAATGCTCTAAAAGTAGTAAATTGTTCGACTTTGGAAGAGTTAAAGTCACGACTAATTGAAATCAAAATGCATGAGTTCAAGATCGAACAGGGAGATGTTTTTTCCGCCACATTACTTAAGCATTGCGATAAAAAAGTTTTATGCTTATCCGCTCACCATATAGCACTCGATGGGCTTTCATTTCCATTAGTATTTAGTGAATTATCGAAAGCCTATGAGAGTATTTTAAATACTGGTATTGCCAATTTGGATTTAGCAGAATATCGTTATTCCGATATCGTTCTTAATAAAGAGAAAATTCTACCAGATAACGAATTTTGGATAGATGCACTTTCAGTATTACCACCAAGCACTGACAACTTAAAAAATAATGGTAATAATACCGCATTTAATGGCTCTGAAAGCTTAACTCTTTGCAAAAATAAAACCTTACAATTAAGGACGCTTGCCGCTGAACTGGATATTTCCCTATTTAGCTTATTACAAACCGCCCATGCAATGTCACTATCGCTTATTACAGGGAATGATAAAATTTTGCTAGGAACGCCTCTATCGGGCCGTGACCTAGTGGAAAGTCATGATGTTATAGGTTGTTTTACAAGGATATTACCATTTAACCTCAATATTAGTGGCAAGGTACGTGATACTCTAATTAGGAATAATCGGTTATTGAAAGATATTTTTAAAAACCAAAATATAACCATTAATGAGATATCTGACATATTACATGAAAAGGGTAAAGATAGAGTTGTGATTGAGAATTCATTCACATTCAACCCATCTTCTGTAATTAGTCTTGATTTAAATGGAAAGAAAGATTTTAGTCTACTAGAAAATTACAATAATGCCCGGTACAACGTTGAACTACATGGTTTTGATGATCAAGAATTGAAATTCCTTTGGGTTCATAACTCATGTGTCAATTTTTCTATTTTAGGACAAATCAAAAAACTATTTGTAGAAATTCTCGAGTTACTTCCTAAATCACTTGATACTGAGTTTAATGCAATTCATTGGCAAACAGAATGCTCTATAATTGAAGAAGATAAGAGTGAATCTGTTGTAGATTTATTTCAATCAGTTGTTAATCGACACAAAGATGATAGTGCTATAATTACTAATACGTGTACTTGGACCTATAAAACACTCGATAAGAATAGTGATGATATCGCAACCTATATCCTTAATAACCATTCTCAAGAAAAGAATATAGGCTTACTTATCAACAGGGATGAGTGGTCTATTGCTGCAATGCTAGGTGTGTTGAAGACCGGTGCTTGTTATGTACCTATAGACCCTAATTATCCTGATGTACAAATTCAGCAATTGATTGACAAAGCCGGTATTGAATTTGTTATTACAACTTCTGATTTCTATAGCAAGTTTGACTCTTTGTTTAGCAAAGAAGTTTTACTCCTTTCTGATGACTATAGAAAGTTAATGCTAAATCAGAATACTGGTTTTAACAAAATTAATGTAGAACCAAGCGCCCCAGCTTATGTGATGTTCACCTCCGGTACTACAGGCGAACCTAAGGGGGTTCAAGTTCCTCAAAAGGCAATTTCGCGCCTTGTTAAGGAGACACGCACATATAACATGAGCGCTAACGTTACAATGTTACACGGTTCAGTACAGAACTTTGATGCATCTACATTAGAAATATGGGGACCCCTATTAAACGGAGGTTGTGTTGCAATTTATGAAGACCACTTAGCAGATATACCTACATTAAACACGTTCATATCGACTCATAAAGTAAATACTATGTGGATGACATCAGGATTATTTGATGCATGGATTGGCTCCGATATTGAAAAACTAGAGTTATCGCAATTGATTGTTGGGGGTGATGTAGTATCTCCAGTATCAGTTAAAAAGTGCCAACAAAAACTTCCAAATACAAAGTTAGTGAACGGTTACGGGCCTACTGAAAACACAACTTTCACATGCTGTTTTGTAATTGATAATACAGAAAGTTATAAAACAATACCTATTGGTAAGCCAATCAATAAAACACAATGCGTCGTTATTAATCCCATTACAAAAAACGTGCTACCAGAGGGCTCTGTTGGAGAACTTGTGACATTCGGTGATGGTCTCGCTAATGGTTATATAAATAACAGTGAAGCAACGAATAGACAATTTATTCAAATCAATTTAAATAACCATCAATCAGCACTTGGCTATCGTACTGGCGATATTGTACGCATGAATTCTAATGGTAATTATGAGTATATAGGTCGCCAAGATAATCAAGTCAAAATTCGGGGATACCGATTAGATCTGAATGAAGTTTCACTAACTCTTTCAAAAATGCAAGGCCTTAACGCAGCCTATACGGCATTTGATAAAGAAAATAACCTATTAAGGGTATTCGTCTCACTAGACAGAGAATGTACGTTAGATGTTGAGAGCATTCGTTATTATGCTGAACGTAACTTGCCACAGCATGCTGTCCCTCATGATTTTACAATTATTAAAGATATCCCCTTAAATTCAAATGGTAAAGTTAATTACAAAGCTCTTTTGATGATTGAATCCACACCTGAACGAGTAATCTCTGATACACCAGAAACTTCTACCGAGAGTGATATGATCACAATCTGGAAAGAGGCATTGGCCATTGATTCTTGTAGTACGGTTGATAACTTCTTTAACATTGGTGGTGATTCAATTAAGGCAATAAAAGTAGTTTCTATTAGTAAGCGTTTTAATATTGATATTAATATTAAAAATATTTTTGAATGTAAGAACATCAAAACATTAAGTCGATATATCGATGAAAATCAATGTAGAACAACTGAGAACTTGATTTTTGAGAATCAATATAAACCTTTTTCTCTACTAAATATCGATGAAAGTGAATTTGTATCAAAAATCGCTAATATTGAAGATGCATACCCATTATCAAAATTACAATACGGTATGATTTATCATCACAACCTACGTCCAGAGATGTATCATGATATTATGTCATTTGAAATCAAAGAAGTGTTTGAATTAGAGTCTTTCACAAATGCTTTAAAGCGGATTACAAAAAGACATCCAATGTTAAGAACGATGTTCTACCCAGATGTTGGCCGTGGCATTCAATGTATAAGCAGTAAATTTAAGATACCATTAACTGTTATTAACTTAAAAATGCTTAATCCCCAGAGCCAGAACTGTGAGATTAATGAATGGAAGAAAGGTGTTGTGGAAAAAGGGGTTGATCTTAGCATCACACCTTGGAAAGTTACGATATTTGAGCTTGACGATAGAGCCTTTTCTTTCAATATTTCATTTCATCACGCTTTGTTCGATGGGTGGAGCTTAGCTACGCTAATAACGGAGTTGTTTAATAATTATATTAGGCAGGACGAATTTGAAACAGAATTTTTAGAACCTTTCAGTACATATATAAATAATGAACTAGCTGCACTAGAAGAAGGCGTTTCAGATAGCTACATTGAAAGTATTTCAGAACAATCACGATTACCATGGTGGAGTGATGACGCAAGATTGAAAGGAGGGATACAAGTTATTCCTTTCAGTAGCGAACGCATGGATCAGATTAATTCACTTAGTAAAAAATATAAAGTGCAAAACAAGGTTATTTTATTTTCCGCGTATAGTGCGCTTATATCAAAAATGAATGGTTCAAAATCAACCTTAACATCACTTGTTGTTAATGGTCGGCCAGAAGTTCTTGGCTCAGAAAATACTGTTGGAATTTTCATTAATTCCCTTCCTACTAAAACTCCAAGTACAGATTTGTCGTGGCTTCAGTATGTAGAAGAGAACAATAACATCTTCATTGAGCAGCAATCATTTAAAAATTACCCATTATCTGAAATCCAGAAGAAAACCGGTTTACAATATGATGCTAGTTTGTTTAATTTTGTTGACTTCCATGTTTATCAAAGTGCGAATGATATTGTTGATGTATCAGGATATGATGTCTATGAAAAGACCAATTATGGCTTGCAGTTTCTATTTGCAAGAAACCCTAAAGACAATTCATTATTACTAAATATACAATCTGACCGCGAATATTTTGATGACAATTATCTTGTCAATCTATCTGAAGAGTTCTTTAGAATTATAGAAGCTATGTTTGATCACTCATCAATCGTAGAATTAAAACATTTGGTCCAGAAACATGATAATAGTCTAGGCGATGTTAAACATTTCTTGGATTGCTTCAGTGAGCAAGTGATAGTGGATCCAAACTCTATCGCAGTAATGGATAACCAGAAAGAAATTTCGTATTTGGAGCTAGACGAAAAATCCAATGTGATTGCTGGATTCATACGAGACGAATTATGCCTAACAAGTGGCGTTATTGGAATACAAATGGACCCTAGTGAAGATATGCTTGCAGCAATTATTGGCGTATGGAAGGCTGGACTAACATTTTTACCTATTGATACCAATACACCTCCTGATAGAGTTAACTACATGTTAGACAATTCGGAAGCGGCGGTATGCTTTATTAGCAATGAAGAAATAAATAGGTCTACATGTATAGAAACAATAAGTGTCTCAGACATCTTAGAGGAATACACATCTGCCAATAAATTTAGCTCAAGTGATTTAACTCTAGGAAAGCATGCCTATATAATTTATACATCAGGCACAACAGGTAACCCTAAAGGAGTTCTTATTTCCCATAGTGCTATTGGAGGTTATTTTGACCATGTAAAAAATGCATATTACAGTAGAGTCGATAGAGCTTTAGTCTCAACGTCGGTAAACTTTGATGCTACAATGACAAGTTTTCTAGCGCCATTAATGGCCGGATCAATGGTTATCTGTAAAGATCGAGATAATATTGATATAAGCGATGTACTAATGTCTAGTTCAGCTTGTTTATTTAAATTGACACCATCTATGGTTAGTGCGTTATTAGCCGGGTATAGTGGAGAAATTAGTGAAAAACCACATGTCTTTGTTTTGGGTGGCGAAAAATTACTAAAAAGTACAGTCGAACGTATCTTTGATTTGTTCCCTAACGCATTGTGCGTCAATGAATATGGTCCAACGGAAGCCTCTGTTGGAGCTACAGTAGAGTGGTTAAGCAAAGAGGACTTATCATCTCTAACAAACTCTCAAGTTCCAATTGGAAAACCAATCAATGGCACTGCCTGCCACATATTAGGTCCCGACTTAGTACCAGTTCTTGATGGCTGTAAAGGTGAATTATACCTAGGAGGTTCGATGTTGGCGGATAAGTATATAAACGACAAAGAGCAAACGGAACGTTCGTTTGTGACAATTGACAACTGTCGCCTTTATAAGACAGGAGATTTTGTCTCTAAAGACAATGCAGGAAAATTACACTTTTTTGGTCGCCAAGACACTCAGATTAAACATAATGGAGTTCGCATAGAGTTGAGCGAAATAGAATCTATTATCGAAACAGCTTCGAAAGTATGTAATCCTTGTGTTGTATATAAAGAGTCTACAGAGCAAATTATCTGCGTTTTAATTGACAAGGATGTATCTATAGATAGTATAATAAGTGCTTGTGAGCAGGCTTTACCTTCGTATATGCAACCTCATATATGGGCAAAAATTGACTCTTTACCTCTAACGGTAAATGGTAAAGTCGATAGCGAAAAAGTTATCAAGATGGCATTAGATTATGCAACAAATAATGACAGTGAAACAGTATCGTTATCGGATAATGAAATACAAGATGAGATACTTTGTTATATAAAAGAATTAGTTCATAATGAATCTGTAACAATTGATAGTAAAATTACAGAAATGGGGGGAGATTCACTTAAAATAATGACTCTTCTTTCATTCATTAAAGCAAAGTATGAAGTTAATTTAAAATTAAGCGAACTTATAGAGAATCAGACCGCTAGACAATTAGGTAACTTAATTGAAAGTGAGTTATTGTTATCAAATATTAATTATAGTAACAGTGAAGAGGAGTTGATCATCTAATCAATAACTTCTTTGCTTATTGAGGTTTATGAAATGACAATTAGGCAGTTTTTAACAGATTTAGCAAAGAAGCAAATTTTTGTAAAATTATCAGGTAACAATCTATCAATAAAAGGTCATACCAATGACCTTTTATTGTCTGAAAAAGAGTACTTACGTAACAATAAATCTAGAATCCTTGCTTTTCTGAGTAAAAAAAATACTTCCGAGTTGCTCAAGAAAATGGACAACACTGTCGAATTCCCGCTTTCTATTTCACAAAAAGGCCTTTGGTTAGCCTCTCAGTCAAGTCAATCAGATACCTTGTATAATATGCCTTCGGCATTTTTTATTCATGGTGATATTGATTTTGAACTGTTAAATAAAGCATTTCAATTAGTTTGTTCTAGACATATCCTGCTACATTCAAAAATTACAAATAAAGATAATAATGTCTTTTGGGCTGTACAAGATGAGTTGCCTATTATCAAGATTATATCACAAGAAGACCATACTGAACTCCTTAAAAATGAAATGAAAAAAGGGTTTGACTTAGAAACTGATTTCCCTATTCGCGCTATGTGGATGAAAAAGGATGAATGTAGTAGCTACCTATTTGTAACATCACACCACCTTGCATTTGATATGATCTCTGTACGTGTCATGCTCGAAGAAATCAGCGTTGCATATGAATCTTTATTAAGCGGAAGTGAAGTTATTCTCGAAGATCACTTACTTCAATACAGTGATTATGCTATCTGGCAATCATCTGATGCTTACAAGGAAAGTATAACAGCTAGAATTTCGGAGTACGCAGATTGGTGTCGTGATTATCCTGCGGAACATAACTTAATCTTGTCTAAAGAGCGTGAAAGTCTTGATTGTACAAATGGCATGCACTTTAGTCATACACTTGATAAAAATGATGTTGCTAAATTAAAATCTGCATGCGAAAAAGAAGGGGCAACGTTGTTTATGGGCTGGCATGCAATTGTTTCTAAAACGATTGCAGATCTAGCTGATAATGATAAAATTATCTTAGGAGTACCTATCTCTAACAGGCCTGATGAAAGACTTGCTAAGTCAATTGGGTTTTTCGTTAACACCTTAGCTGTACCTCATTCTGTCGATCGCACACTGACTTTAAATGAGATGATAAAGAGCAGTAAAGAGTGTTTAACTAAAGCATTCACTTATGAAGATATTCCATTTTCTTCGTTGATAAATGAACTAAATCCGTCTCGTTCTACAAGTGCTTCTCCTGTCGTTCAGATTATTATTTCACTAGAAGATAATGATAATTCCGAGTCGTTCAAATTCGGGAGTAGTGAAGTTTCTCTATTGGAAAATAAAATAGATAACGCTCGTTATGATTTAACAATTACGGCACGAATTAAAAAAGATCAACTAACTGTAAATTGGGAGTACAAAAGTTCGATCTTTGATGAGTCTTTAATTCAATCTTTTGCAAAACATCTGAGTAACACTTTGACATCATTCGTATCTGAAAGAAATAATTCTTTAAACAAATCAATTTTATTTACAGATACAAAAAAAACTGAAAATAGAAAAAATAGAACGGTTGCCAGCACCTTTTGTCAAATAGCCAAAGAGTATCCTAACAATATCGCAGTTACAGGTGATACAGGTGTAGCAACATATGCGGAACTTGATTCAGTAACTAATAAGATCGCTAATTTATTACTAAAAAATAATATTCGTCATGGTGACAGGGTAGCAATCATTCTTCCACGAGGACTTGAATGGGTTGAAGCTGCTCTTGGTACGTTAAAAGCATCAGCTTCATATGTGCCGATAAATGAAGATAATGACGAACACTTTATAGCATCAGTCATAAAAAAATCTGGTGCTAAGTTTGTTATTACTAATTTAAAAAATTACCAAAACTTTGACTGCTTAGTCGATTCGGATATTTTATTAATGGACGCCTCATATAAAGAGGAAATGCTTGGTAACGACATAAGCCAGTGCCAAGTTAGTTCTTCACCTATGTCGGAGGCATACTTGATGTTTACATCAGGGACTACGGGACAACCGAAAGGTGTATCTGTATCTTCACTGGGAATTACTAGCTTAATTGAAAATTCAAATGAACTTGAGAATGACCACAATACCATTATGCTCCACTCTTCAAATGTCGCCTTTGATGCTACAACTTTTGAAGTATGGACACCACTTCTTAAAGGTGGACAACTCGTAATATCTCGTTCGCCAGCAACTGACATAGATTCTGTATCTGCTCTTATTGAAAAATATCATGTTAATACTACATTTTTCACATCTAGAGTATTCGATCTATGGGCTGGTAATTCATTACAGTCGATAACGTCATTGAAAAATGTTGTCGCTGGTGGTGAGAGAGTATCACCAAAATCCGTGCAGTTGATTTATAATAGTAACCCAGAAATTACCATTTATAATGGTTATGGCCCTACTGAAAATACCACATTTTCAACTTTCTATAAAATACCTCGTAAAACTAAACTTAGTCACAACGCCCATTTACCTATTGGAAAGCCTTTAAGTGGTCGTGGTATTGCTATTGTTAATAGTTCAGGAAGCGTTGCACCTATTAATGGTCGCGGAGAAATTGTTACTTTTGGTGATGGCGTGGCTTTAGGGTACGTGGGAGCAAAAGATTGTGATAACAATAAATTTAAAGAACATGAAAATTTTAGTGGCAAATGCAGAACGTATCACACTGGAGACATCGGTTACATCGATGAGGATGGACTGGTAAATATCATTGGTAGAAGCGACAAGGAAATCAAGGTTAGGGGTTTCCGAGTTAATACAAGTCAAATAGAAAATGTAATAGAGTCACTTGATACCATTCATACGGCGTGTGTTATTTTCAATAAAGAGCTTTTGGAATTAGTTGCATATGTTACGGCTGATGCTGACATTTCTCAGATAAAAACAAGTCTGAAGACAATGTTACCTGATTACATGACTCCAAAATTCATTCTAAAAGTAAGTGAGATACCGACTACAATCAATGGCAAAGTAAATGTTGCTGAATTATGTAAGTTTGACAAAGAGCTTTTCAAAGCCAATAAAATGATTGAACCGGTTACTGATACTGAAAAGCTCCTATATGAAATATGGACCAGCATACTAGGACACAACAACTTCGGAATTGAAGATAACTTCTTAGATGTTGGCGGCAATTCTATACTTATGACAAAGCTACTTTTAGAATTACAGGCTAAGTCAGGTAAAAATATTAAATTAAAGGATATTTTTTCAAACCAAACTATTTTATCACTTGCCGAACATATAGATTCACAGGTTCAAAAATTGGAGAAATGTTGCCCTAAACTACAAGATTACGACTTACCTCAAGTTTGTTCTGGCGCACAAGCGCGTATGTGGCATGCTGAAGCTGTTAGTGGCGGAAATGGACAATATGTAATAGCTTTTGCTGCAAAACTTCCTGACAGTGTTAATAAAGAAGCTATTAAGGGTGCAGTAAAATCCGTTATTGCATCACATTCTATTCTAAGAACCTCATATTCAATGACAGAAGAAGGTCAACTCAAGCAGACTATCATGTCTACCGAAAACTTTATCACTAGTGAAAATGAAGTTGATAAAGAGCAGAATATTCAAGATTTATTACGTAATGAAAATGGAAGATGTTTTGATTTATCTCAAGACTACCCTCTGGTTTCACAACTTGTTAAAGTAAAAGATACTGGTAATACATATCTTTTCTTAACAGTTCACCATATTGCATTTGATGGGTGGTCTCAATCTGTATTTTTCAACTCTCTAGAAAGCGAGTATGAACGTATTTTGGTTGATGGAAGTGTGAAAAATGAACTATCAGGTCCGCAGTACATAGATTACGCCGTTTGGGAGAATTCTGATTTAGGCAAAACGTCTCATAAAGAAGGCATCGATTACTGGACCAATAAGTTAATTAACTGCCCAGCTAATGTAACTTTCCCTAAGGTTAAAGATATCATTACTGATGCCACAGGCGCTATTTATACGGATATCATTAATCGTAACATCACTAGCTCAGTTAAAGATGGTATTTCCGATAAGAATACAACATTGTTTACAATGCTTTATGCGGCACTAAACGCGACTTTGTATCGCTATACTCAAGCAAAAGATATTGTAATTGGTAGTGCTTTTGCTAATCGTTCAGTGGTAGGAACCGATAAGATGATTGGTTTCTTTATAAATTCATTACCGTTAAGAACTCATCTTCACAAGGATATCTCTTTTAACCAGTTACTTGAACAGTGCCAAAAAACTGTAGATGAAGCAAGAACGCATCAATCAACACCTATCTTTAAAGTTACTGAACCTTTAATGAAGAATAATAACCTATTTAAAGTGATGCTAACCTTACAAAATAATACCGCTATAAACAATCAATTCTCAGGGGATGATATTGAGATTATAGAAGTTGACAAAGTTGTCAGTGAAAATGATGTCACGTTAAATATGTGGGAAAGTGATGGGGAGTTAGTGTGCAAATGGATTTACGACGCACAAAAATATGATACCGAATTTATGACAGCTGTATCAAACACTTTTAAGAGCATGCTAATTGAACTTGTTGGTGAGGGCACAAGCAATACTGTTGGTTCTGTTCATTTATCATCAACTATAATTGGCGTTAAACGCGATTACCCCCTTTTACGTTTTGAAGAACAATTTGAAAAACAAGCTAAGAAAACGCCAGATGCTCTGGCACTCAAAGGTTCTCGTTCGTTAACCTACAAAGAGTTAAGTCAAGAAGCATCACGATTAGCGAACTACCTAACCGAAATGGGTGTAGAACAAAATGAGAATGTAGGCGTCTTAATGACACGTGACGTAGATGTGTCCGTTGCTTTTCTTGCTATCAATAAAGTTGGTGCCACATATGTACCTCTAGATATCAATAATCCTGACAGTCGTTTAATTGGAATTATTAATTCTGCTAACATTCGTGTAGTTTTAACAAATACCGATAATAAATTGAACCTATTATCTCGTATTGATAGTTTAAATGTAAAAGAAGCTAAAGATGACATTAGTACGTTCGAAGCAACATTTACAAATGACATTGCATTATCTGTAAATAACCCTTGTTATATTATTCATACTTCAGGTTCAACAGGAAAACCTAAGGGCGTTGTGACTACACATCATAATTTATGTACATATCTTGACCATGTTACAAATACATTATTAGATACTGTTAGTTTCAATAGCTTTATTTCAACATCTATTGCTTTCGACGCTACAATTACTTCCTTAGTTACGCCGCTGGTTATGGGGGGCACAACCGAGTTTATTCCTGATGGTGAAGAGGTTAGTTTCTTACTTTCTATCCAAAATATTACCGCACCTTCGTTATTTAAACTTACACCTTCGCACGTTGAAGCAATTCGTAATAGCGACATTATCGAAGACACTATTGATGTCCCGCATGTTTTTGTAATAGGTGGCGAGGCATTAAAGAGCGAAACAGCTGACTTTCTACTATCTACATTCCCTAATGCTAAAGTTGTTAACGAATATGGCCCAACGGAGGCAACAGTTGGATGTATTAGCTCATTATTGAATAAAAAACATTTAAGACTGTACTCGACATCTGAAATAGGGCATCCGCATGCTAACACCGCAGTTGAAGTGGTTTCTCCTGAAGGGGGAAGACAACCATTATTTGCAAAAGGCGAGTTAATTTTGTCTGGTGAAAATATAGCTCATGGTTATCTAATTAATGGCCAAGTAGATCAGTCTCAGTTTTTACACAATGATGAACCCAAGTATTTCTCAGGTGATATAGGATTTTTGACCGCAAAAGAAGGTTTAGTTTATGTGTGCCGTAAGGATAAACAATTAAAAGTGAGAGGTTATCGAATTGAACCAGAAGAGATATCTTCAGTTATAAAGCGAGAAGAAGAGATTGATGACGTAATTATTACAACCGACGGTAAAGACAGTAATTCATTAATTGCCCTTTGTAAACTTGAACATAGAATAGCGCCAGAGCTATCAGCTGCAATTAATGAGCTAAACAAGGCTAAGGAAAAAGGTGCCCAAGTTGAATTATTCCCAATGATTGATGGCACCCATATGTTAGGGATTAATCGCTTAGAAACTGAATACTTGTATGAAGAAATTATTCGTGACAAAACATACAACAAACATGGTATCACTTTAAATGAAGGCGCCTGTGTTTTTGATGTTGGTGCGAACATTGGATTTTTCAGTCATTATCTGGCATCTACATTCAATGATATTAAAATATTTTCTTTTGAGCCTATTGGCCCTGTTTATGATGTATTAAAGGCTAATGCCTCTCGCACAGGAAATAAAATTACTGCTATTAATGAAGGACTTTCCCTTGAACCTAGTGAAAAAGTGTTTAGTTACTATCCGAATGTAACTGTATTTTCAGGAGTTCAACAAGGACATGAGGAAAGTGTTGATACGATTAAGGGGTTTTTAAAACATACGAATGAAAATTTAAATGAAAATGATGTAAATGATCTTCTCGATACACGATTTCAAAGTATTGACGTACCGGTTAGATTATCGATGTTATCAGAACACATTGATAAATATCAGATCACTAAGATAGATTTACTAAAAATTGATGTTGAGCGTTTTGAAATGAATGTTCTCAAAGGCATACGTGAAGAGCATTGGGATTTTATTGAACAGATCATCATCGAAGTACATGATCAATACGATAACAGGACTAATGTAGAGTCATTACTTGAGAAACATGGGTTTATTTACACTGTTGACCAAAATACAGAGTTAGGTGGTACTGAGTTGGTAAATATCTATGCAAGAAAAAGATATTTGCCTCTTGCGAACGAAAGTTTTGAATATAAAGTTATTGCCGATAATAAAGAAATAAATACTGTACTTTCTAAAATATTAAATAAAGTATCTCATGAATTACCTGAGTATATGATCCCTAGTAAAGTTGGCTTGTTCTCTGATTGGCCATTGACAATAAATGGTAAGGTAGACACATCACGACTATTATCGTTATGTGAGAAGGGAAATAATGAATCTATTGAAAAAAATCCATTAAGTACTGACACTGAAATATTACTTTCAAAGTATATTAGCGAGATACTTTCAATAAAATCTTGCATTTATAAAGAAAGTAACTTCCTTGAGATAGGAGGGGATTCTATCAGTATAATGAAACTTGTTTCATCTATACGTTCAGAGTGGGGCATTGAACTCTCGCTAAAAGAAATTTACAGTGATAGCTGCGTTAGCGGCATAGCAAAATTAATTGACACTAGATTAGCATTATCTTCAATATCTCAAGATGTTGAAGAGGACGGCTCAGAGATGGAGTTTTAAATGAAACCCTTAGATACTATATTATTAGCACAGTCAGAAGGTGCATCACTATATTTAAGAGATGATATTCTTAAATGTAAACCGGGTGAATTCCCGCTATCCAAAGAATTGATAAATGCCATAAAATCAAACAAAGAAGAACTTATTGATTTGTTAAAAGCTACTAATTCTCAGTCGCTTAAGTCTTTAGTTGCCGTGGATAAAGATGAATTCTCTAGTGTATCATTTTTTCAAGAAAGAACGTATATTGAACATTTTATCCACCCTAAAGGTGCATTAACAATACCACTTAATTTCACTGTAAATTTAGCTATAGATGATGAAGATTTTATAAAGGCTGTTAGATATATTGAATTAAAACATCCATCTCTGACACAAGGGTTCACTGAGAGTGCTGGTGGCATTAAGTCTGTTTCAATTGATAATGGTATACCTATAAATATCTTAAGTGCCCCAAGCGCGTCACACGAAGATTGTACTAAATTTTTGGAACAAGAAAAAAGATATCATTTTGACTTATTAAATGATGCCAAGTTACGTATGGGGTTGATAAAGTTAAGTGATGGTAACTCTATCATTTCTATGGTTGCCCATCACATTGCAGTTGATGGAGATAGTTTTAGTATTATTTTAAATGATTTGTTGATGCACATAACAGATAATACAGACACACCTGCTTCTGACTACAATTACAAAGATTTTGCACACAACCAACGAAATGATGTGAATGCATGTAAACTGTCTCATAAATTTTGGGAAAAAGAATTACTAGGCGCCCCAAACACTCACAGTTTACCTAAATCATATGTTGCGATATCAGAAGATAAAAATAAGGTAATTGAACATCAGCTTGATAACATACAGAGCCTTAAAAATTTCTGTGTGCAGCATAAGGTCACTCCATTTGCAATTTTACATGGGTTATGGAGCATCGTATCAGCTATTTCAGGCAATGCAGAAGAAGTAGTTATTGGAACGCCTGTATCCTGTCGCTTAACAAATGAAGATTTTAACGTAGTGGGGCCTTATCTTAATACTTTGCCTTTAAGAGCAGTAATTAATAAAGATAAATCTCTATGTAATTTCTTACTTAATCATGCAACTAAAGTTGGCAATGCGCTTGAGCATCAACAGTATCCTTTTGAAAAAATCATTGAAGCTTCTAAACAAAGCCGAAATGTATCATACACCCCTTTATTTCAATTACTATATACTCATAGAAATAAGATAAAACAGCCTAATACAATTAATGGTATTGAAGTTAAAATAAATACAAATAAAGATATCCATCGTTCTTTTGATATTGAACTATCAACTGAAGAGAATGAAAAAGGTCTATTAATCTCACTATCTTACAATACAGCTATGTTTAGTGATGAATTAATTGATAGTATGCTAAATAGCTATACCTATCTAATAAAGAACGTACAATCATTTTCATCAACTAACATAAACAATTTAAAGCTATCTAGTGAAGATTATAGGTTATTTGGCCGCTGTGTGGACCTTACAAATGAATTGTCTGTAAATGAGGCGATAGAGAAGGCGGATAAGGGATTGCTTGCTGTTACGGCGACAGGTTCTAAAGGAATAACTTACGGAGATTTATCACAGAATGTAACAAACCTTTCTAATTATATACGCGAAAATATGAAAGGTGAGTTTATCGGTGTTATGACTGAAAGAAATTCAGAGCTAGTCACTATATTGCTTGCAATCTGGAAAGCAGGAAAGGCATATCTGCCTCTTGATCCTTCATATCCGGTTGATAGATTACAGTACATGATTGATGATGCTAATGTAACTGATGTTATCGTGTCAGAAATTGACAATACATTTAAGATTGATCGAGTCCATGTTTATGATCAGTTATCTTTAGTAAACTCATTAGCACCATCAAAAAAAGCCTGTACAGCATATGGTGAAAATGCGTATATGATATACACCTCGGGAACAACAGGCAATCCTAAGGGGGTTGTAGTTCCTCACAGTGCAGTAAAGAACTTTTTGTATTCAATGCAAGATTTATTTAAATTAGATAAGAATGATTCATTACTTGCAATAACACCTATTAGTTTTGATATCTCAGTACTTGAACTATTTTTACCTCTACTAGTGGAGGGCACTGTAGTTGTTTCAACCAGCGCTGAAAGTAAAAACCCACTTTCAATATTATCAATGATTAACACACACAATATATCAATGATGCAGGCGACACCGAGTACATGGAAGGGGATAAAGAATCATGGAAATTTAAAATCACCTCTAAAAATGAAAGCACTTTCTGGTGGTGAGCCATTACTAAGCGACTTAGCTAACTGGATGTGCGAACATTTCCAAGATGTATGGAATATGTATGGACCAACAGAAACAACTGTATGGTCAACAGCCCACAAAATATCTAAAGATAAAAGTATCCATATTGGTAAACCTATTCTGAACACGGACATCAAAATAATTTCTTCTGCTGGAATTACTCTTTTACCGGGAATGTTAGGTGAACTAGCTATAGGAGGATCAGGATTATCTAAAGGTTACTTTGGTAAGTGCGACCTAACTAAAGAGAGGTTTATAGCAATAGATGGCAAGCCTTATTATAAAACTGGAGATATGGCATACATTGATAAGGTAGGAAACATTCACTGCTTAGGCCGTCAAGATGAACAAGTAAAAGTAAATGGACACAGAATTGAACTAGGTGAAATAGATACTGTTGCTAAAAGTGTACGAGATGTTTCTGACGTTGTCTCTAATATTTACACTTCCGATAATGTGACCAAAATTGCAACATACGTAGTATGCACTAACGATAGTGATAAAATAAATATTTTAGAATCTCTTAAAGTAGCATTTAGAAAATCTCTGCCGTCTCATATGCTTCCTTCTGAAATCATCTTTATTATGGAAATACCACAAACACCAAATGGAAAAGTGGATAAAAAAAATTTACCGGACCCAAATAAAGAAGTTGATGTACCTCTAAAAGATGCTTTAATAAAGTCGAACAATAATACAATTTTGGCTGTACGCAACATATTTAAATCTCTAGTTGAACAATCAATTAGTGATCAAGACGAACTATTTTCTTCGGGTGGTAATTCATTAACAGCTATTCGTATAGTTAATGCTATAAATAAACATTTAGACATAGATCTAAGTCTTACTGATTTATTTAAGTACCCTACAATATATGATTTAGCTCAATTTATAGATAGCACTACTATGGGACCTGTTGAAAAGCTTACAGTCGTAGAGGAATCATCTGATTACCCAGTATCTTCTGCTCAAGCTAGAATAGCAGCTGCTGAATTTCTTAATAACAGTAATACATCACTAATCTTAAGAAATGCATATGAAGTTCCATTTATACCTAATAAGGATAAGCTGACTTCAGTCATTAATGAACATGTAAGTGCTCACGAAATTTTAAGGACAACCTACTCCCAAGATCCAACTAACGGCGAGTTTAGGCAGGTGGTTCATGAAAAACTAGAACCCGAAATCATTTTTTCCGAAGTCCATAATTCATATGAAGATGCATGGAACTGGTTAAATAAGTTAGCTGAAAGAAAATTTAATCTAGAAAAAGATAGTGTTATTCGTGTCCATGTAGCGCTATATCAGAATCAAGCTATTATTGATCTTGTTATTCATCATGTAGCTTCAGATGCATGGTCATCCGAAAAACTACTAACGTCCATTTTAAATGCATACAATAACGACATAAAGTTAAATAAACTAGAGTTCTCTTATAAAGACTATGCAGTATGGGAAAAAAACGAATTAAGTAAAAAAGCAGATTCACTTAGTAAGTACTGGAAGAAAGCTTTAAATGGATTTCCCGCTTATCCACAAGCCCCTAATTTTGGTGTAAAACAAGGATTTCAAGGTAAAGGCTTCAGAGCAAGAGTGGTATTAGGTAAGGTCGCAATAGACAGCTTAAACCGCATTAAAGAAAATAGTAACCTAACTAATTTTGGAGTGTTGTTTTCTGCATACAGTCTTTTTGTAAGCGCATTATCTAACAATGAGCGTACTGCTATCGCAACTCCTATAAGTAATCGGAATTTATCTGAAGCAGAACATATCCAAGGTTGTTTTGTTAATAATTTAGTGTTAACTAATGAGCTTGATATGGATGACTCACCTAATGTATTCCTTGAGAAAATTCAACAAATGCTAGTTAGTGCATGGGACAATAGTCTTCTACCATTCCAAGAAGTTCTACACCTAAATAACATTGTACACAGTAAAATTTCGCCGTATTTCACTTACGCCTTTTCAGCAAACACGCATAATCAAGAATCAGAAGAATCACTTAATTCGATTAATATTGAAAAAGTTGGCACACAGACAGCCCTTAAGTTGCATATTGATGAGCTGCCAAATAAGTTAATATTACTATGGGAAATTGACGACTCAGCATTTAAAAAGAGTGACATAAAATACATCTCAGAACTATTTGAAAGGTTTTTAATAGCAATAGCTGATAGTAATAAAACTGTTTCTGATATTTTTGATAATGCTTATTTGGGTATGGATACCAAAAATATTAAGGAACCAAGAACTTTACCGAACCTAACACTAACAGATATGTTCAATAGCTCACTTAGAAGTAATCCAGATAAAATTGCTATTGTATGTGATAAATTTTCCTACACTTACCAAGAGCTCTTTTATAAGGCTAATAAACTTGCAAATTACTTAGTTAAAACAAAAAAAGTAAGTAAAGGTGATTATTTAGGTACACTTCTCGACAGAGATTCAAACATGATTGTTGCATCTTTAGCTATTATTTTAGCCGGTGCGGTTCATTTACCCATAGATAAGCAGCAAACTACTGACAAAAAAAGATACATATTGGAACATGCGAAACCAAAATTCTTAATTACAGATACTCATATTCAGTTTGATACGAAAACAAGCATAGTTAACCTTGAGAATGCATTATCAAAATCTGAAGAACTAACATTTGAAAAGGTCGAATCAAGTATTACGCCAAAAGATCCTGCCTTCTTATTATTTACATCAGGTACTACCGGAAACTCAAAAGGAGTTATCTTAAGCCATGAAGGTGTTGCATTCACATTAAATAGTGAAATAAATGCCATACTAAATAATGAGAGCGCAAGAATTTTACATTACGCTAGTGCATCTTTTGACGCTTATACCGATGAGTGGGTAAAAACACTTTTAAGTGGGAATACGTTATGCATAGCTAGTGAAGAACAACGCACAGATTTCAAAAAATTGAGTGAATTCATCAACAAACATAAAGTTTCACTTGTAGGAATGACACCTACGGCATTATTAAATCTATCGCCTAAACAATGTCCAGAAATAACGAAGGTAATAACATTTGGTGAAAGCGCACTACCTGAGCTTATTAAAGAATGGGATGGTCATGCCGAGTTTTTTAATGCGTATGGGCCTACAGAGGGTTCTATATGCACATCAGTAGAACCTTTGAAATATAACGAGCAAGTAACTATTGGAACACCTTTCAATGGTATAGGATATGACATAATTTCTAAAAGTGGCGTATCATGCCCCAAATTTATAACTGGTGAATTAATAATATTTGGCGACACTCTGGCCATAGATTACTTACAAGGCACAGCAACAGCGCGTTTATCATCCTTTAATCGTCAGGAAAGATGCTATAGAACTGGAGATAACGCACTTTTTAGAAGTGATGGTAAAATAAGCTACAGAGGCCGAGGTGGTGATGAAGTTAAAGTTAAAGGTCAACGAGTATCCTTATCTGCACTAAGAGACAAAATTACTTCAAAGTCAGAGGGCGGCGCTAATATTATTCTATTTGATGAGCATTCAAAGTCATTTAGGGTATTCATATACCCAAACAATGAAATTGAAATTGATCGAATTAGTTCGTTTCCCGAATTATCTGAATTACCATTTAGTATTGAAGGTATTAATGAGATACCTAAAACAATCAATGGTAAAGTTAATTATGAAGCATTACGTGCCTCAAAAAATACTTGTAAACAGTTAGAGTTACCAAAATCTGAGAACGAAAAGTTAATATATCAACTATGGAAAGAGTTACTAAAGAAAGATGATATTGGTATTGAAGACAATTTTTATCATTTAGGTGGTAATTCTATTTTACTCACTAAGCTAATGTATGCCTGTGAAGAGCATTTGGGGACTCAAGTAAGTATGAAAGAGCTCGTTAATAACTTAACTATAAAAAAACAAGCTGTATTACTTCAAGAAAAAGTGAGTGAGTTAGCACAGGACAATGACTCAAAAAGCGAAGAGGATGATGAATTCTTCCTGTAGTAATATTAAGAGGTAGGTATCTAAAGCCTACCTCTATCTCTTTTTATCCCGTTCTATTGAATTAATAAAATAAAATGGATAACATTGTCACTTAATATTTAACTATAAATAAGTGAACTATGGCCATTTCCGTAAAATTATTAGAAAATTTATTTTCACTAAAGAACAAGTCTTTGAATTTAACATTATTTAAGGACCAAAAATTAAAAGTAAATGTAAAAAAAGATTTACTCTCTAGTGAGGAGATGAATTTTCTAAAGAATAACAAAGAAAAAATCATTACGTGGATGGAATCACTATTACAAGATCAAGATTGCATTTCTTTACAACAAATATCGCCTCTTGCGCCTAACCAGCAGGCGATGTGGAATCATCACGTTGTAAGCGTAGACAAGTCGATATTCAATATAGGCATGCACTATGAAATCAAGTCTAAAAAGAGTATAAAAGATATTGATATATTAAATGCAATAAATAATACACTTTTAGCACATACTGCTTTAAGAACTAAATTTTCCGTTTGGGATGATTTTGTAATACAATCAATAGCTCCCCTACAAAAGGCGTCACTTATCAATGAGTCAGATATTGATTGCGAAGTAGTTGTCAAAAATTCACTCTCACATGAGTTTGACCTAGAAAATGGTGAACAACCGATAAAAGTAACTTTAATCAAAAAAGATGAACAAAGTTACAATCTTGTAATTGTAGCCCATCACATTATTTGCGATGGGTGGTCAATGAACATTCTAATGAATGACGTTGTGGAACTTTTAAATAACAGCAACCATAACTTAATTGGTTCAGATTTTATTAAAGTATGTAAGACAGAAGGTGGCAACGAAATCAGCGAAGAATTTCTAGCTAGCCTGAAGAGTGCTCCAGATGTTCATCAGATACCAACAGATAAACCAAGGCCATCTGTGCTTGATGGGCAAGGTAAAGTGGTAGAGTATCGGCTTCCAATAGAATTAACGGAAAAATTAGAGTCACTTTCTAAGAAAAATAGTATTTCTTTATTTACTACTCTGTATTCAGTTCTTAATGCATATCTATGTGAACTTTCTGGACAAAAGTCTTTTTCAATTGGAACCCCTGTATTAAACCGTAGCAACATTATTGAACAAAGCACAGTTGGTTATTTTGCTAACACCTCTGTTTTAGTGTCTCAGAGCAGAGAATTAAACGAATCGCGTTTAGATTATTTGCTAAGATGTGCTAGTACTGTCTCTAATATGATTGCTCATCAAGATGTTCCATTTAGTAATATAGTAAAAGCTACAGGTTCAAAAAGAATAACCGGCGTAAGTCCTTTATTTCAAGTAATGTTAGTTTTGCAAAGTGAAAGATCGCAATCTACTAATGAACCTAAAGATATTACCTTCGATATTGTACGCAATAAAGATGCTGCTGTTAAATACGATCTTACGTTTTCTTTCGCAAAATCAGATGGTACTTTGCACCTAGCAGTAGAATATGCTTCGGCGTTATTTCATACAAAGACAATTGAAATGTACATTGATAACTTTATTGGTTATTTAAATACTTATTTATTCAGTGATGAAACATGCTTCAAATTTGTAGAATCAGCGCTGAATGTAAAAGAAAGTAAGTTCAATGAGTTCAACTCTAAAACCGTTTTATCTCATATTTTAGAGCAATGTAAAAGTAATCCTTATGCTACGGCTGTTGCTACATGTAATGCATCACTAACCTACGACGAACTTATTAAAAAAAGTAAAGTCGTAGCATCTTCAGTTATAAATTCAAATTCCGATCTCATAGGTGTGTATTCAAAAAATGGCCTTAATGCAATCGTTGCTATTATGGGCATTTTGATGGCAGGAAAAGGTTACGTACCAATTGATCCTGCTTACCCTAAGGAAAGAATTGAGTACATTTTAACAAATAGCAATATATCGCTAGTTTTATCTGATCCAGAAAGTTCTTTACTTAATGTTGAGACCAGAACTATTCAGTCAATTTTAAAGAACACGACTGTTGCCGAACTACCTCCTGTTAATCCCAAAAATTTAGCATATGTAATTTACACATCAGGCTCAACGGGGAAACCAAAAGGTGTTCAGATAACTCATGAACAGCTAAATGCTTCTTTACAAAGTCGAATAGATTATTACAAAACTCCCGTCCGTGGCTTTTTGCTTATGTCATCAATGTCCTTTGATTCATCAGTTGCTGGTTTATATTGGACATTACAACAAGGTGGTATTTTATACTGGCCAACAGAAGAAGAAAAACAAAATTTCACTGCTCTTACCAATGCTATCAATAAGCACAAAATATCTCACACACTGATGGTCCCATCGTTATATAACGCTTTCATCTCTGAAATCAAACGGGATGATGTCACTAGTTTAAATACGATAATTTGTGCAGGAGAGGCGATGACTGTCTCACTTTCGCAAAAACATGCAGAGTGGTGTAACAAGATACCGTGTGAATTAAATAATGAATATGGACCCACTGAGGGCTCAGTATGGGCAACAGTATACAAATGCACTGGTAGAGAGTTGAATACTATCCCAATCGGTAAAGCATTATCTCATATCAAATTATCTGTCCTAAGTGAAAATATGCAGCCTTTAGTAGACGGTGCAATCGGCGAACTTGTTCTATCTGGCAAGGGAGTTTCGAAAGGTTACTTCAATAATAAAGAACTGACAATGAGTTATTTTGTAGATGATCCAAACTTAGGATTTTGCTACAAAACAGGTGATTTGGTTAGTACTTCACACACAGGAGACCTTATTTTTCATGGCCGTAAGGATAATGAATTTAAATTAAATGGTTTTCGCATTAACCCTAATGAAATTACTCAGGTTCTATCTGAGCTCGTGGATAACTCATATGTGTTTATTGAACAAAAAGCGATTGTTTGTGTAATTGAGTCTACAAAAGTAACGGAAGAAAATGTATATTCATTACTTAACCAAAAGTTACCGCAATACATGGTCCCGTCTAGTGTTGTTATTGTAGATAGTTTTCCTAAGACTGCAAATGGTAAAATTGATACTAAAGCCCTGCACAACCTCTATAATCAATTCAAGGAAGATTGTTCAATTTATTCCGAGCGCAATGAATTAACAGATAATGAAAAAGCATTAACTGCAATTTGGGAGGACTTACTGCCTTCTAACAATATAAATGTTAATCAAAACTTCTTTACCCTTGGTGGCGATTCTATATCATCGATTCAAGTAGCTTCTCGCGCAAAAAAAATTGGAATAAATATATCAGCTCGTGATGTATTCAATACACCAACAATAAAAGAGTTGGCTATTCTCGCTGATAAAAATGCTAACTTAATCAGACATGAAGTGTTTGGAGATGATAATCATATATTACATCCCATGCAATCTGCAATGTTAGATGCAAACCTAGAAAACCTTAATCACAATAATCAATCTTTACTATTTGAAAGTAATGGCGTTATACCACAAGGAAAAATTAGAAATATTGTTAAATTTTTAGTTCGAAAACATCCATCCCTTACACTTTCATTCAAGAAAGAAAGTGACACATGGACCGCAAACTATAATAAACCCAAAGATGCTGAATCATACATAAGAGAATTTATAGTCTCAGGTACTAATGAAATTACGAGTATTTGCAATGAAGCACAACAATCTTTGAATTTAGAAAATGGTAGTCTATTTAAGTTTGTTACTATTTTAGATAAAAACAAAGATAAAACTTATCTCTTTGTTGTAATCCACCATATTGTTGTTGATGCCATCTCATGGAAAAATATCTTAGATGATATGAAATACATTTTAGATAGTGAACAACCAGTAGAAGATAATGATGTTAATTGGGGATATCGGTTAGCAACGTTGGAACTATCAAATTCCAGTCAAGAGTGTCCAGATAGTGTTGTCACTTATCTAAATAACTTTTACCCTACTGCTAAATTGCAAAAGTTCAAGAAAAATGAGAACTTTTGCGTTAAAGACCAAAAAACTGTAAGTCTAAGTATCCGAGCAGATGAATTAGTAATTCAAAGTCAAGATGATATTGTAAAAGTCCTATCTTCTGCTGCGTCAAAATTTAATTTCTCAATTGAAGAATTACTACTTACAGCCACGAACAAAGCACTGGTAGAAAAGTTTGACTCTAATAAAGTTATTATTGATGTTGAAAATAATGGTAGAGGTCAGGTAAGTATAGATGACAGCGAAAGTGTAGGTTGGTTTACACACATTTACCCGGTTGCTATTAATTACACAGGATGTGGAAAAAAGTTAGATAAATTTATTATTAGCACAAAAGAAGTATTCAGAAATCCAAAGTACGCAAAGAATAAATATTACCATCATACTGACGCAGAATATTCGCATGCCGAAGTCTTGTTTAACTTTTTCGGAGATCTACGTACATCTAGTATTGGCGGCGATATTATAACTTCTGATATCGATAAAGGGAATGATATCGATGGTTCAAATGCTGTTAAACATGAATTGGTAATAACAGGCATGATCGTTGAAAACGCACTTAAAATTGCCATAAGTTACAATGCTAATTCTTTTCAATATTCTACCATAAAGGGGCTCAATGAGTCTATTTTAACAAACTTAAAGGAGTGTGTAGAATATTGTCTTGCGCTTGAAATTACTCGTAAGACACCGTCAGACTTTCCGTATGTCACAATCGATGAAGTCGAGGTAGTTGACTCTATTCGTGATCAAAGTGGTAATATTGAGGATATTTATCCATCAACTCCTTTGCAGATGGGGATGCTTCATCATAGTGGCAATAAAGCTAGTGATTATGTAACTCAGATCATAATAGATATTAAAGGACAACTAGATACAGCCACACTTAAAAAATCGTGGTTGAATGCTATAAAAAGTAATCAGGCACTTAGGACGGTATTTAGTTCCGATTTCGATGTGCAGATTATTGTTGAAGAAGCTCATAGTGAAGGGTGGGTTTTTATTGATATTTCAGAGCTTGACTGTACTAATCAAGAAAAGAAAATTTTAAGTATCCAATCTGATTGTAGAGCAAATGGTTTTAACCTACAACAAGCGCCTCTTTCTGAGATTGTGCTTGTAAAGCTCAATGATACTGAATTTAAAATGATATGGTCAAATCACCATGCATTGTTAGATGGTTGGTCAGCCACCATACTATTAAATGAAATGTTTGATAATTACTGGAAAATCAAAAACAATGAAGATTTTTTAATCAATACAAAACCTCAGTTCTCTGAATATGCAAAACACCTATTAACTATTGATAAATTCGAATCTGAGCAGTATTGGCGAACAATGTTAAAAGGTAATCCACACGGTGAATTGAGCTCTTTCAATTATGATCAGGTCAACAACGTTGAAAATCCATACTGTGTAGAAACCTTAAACTTCCCTGAGAGTACTGTAGAACAAATTACAGATTTTACTAAAAAATCTGGCGTAACATTGAATACATTTATTCACTCGATATGGGCCTACATTATCCATAGCTATAGTGGCAGTCATAATGTAATGTTCGGAGAAGTTACATCAGGAAGACCTGATGTTATCGAAAATGTAGATCAGATGATTGGAATGTTCATAAATTCAATACCTGTTGTCGTTAATGACTTTAGTGGCACTGTTATAGAGTTTATGCAGAAACTACAAAGCAATAGCATTACGCGCCGCAAGCATGAATTAACCGGCATGACTGATATCGTCAATTATTCTGGTATTGAAGTGGGACAGACATTATTTAACACTTTGATTGTTTTTGAAAGCTTCCCTAACATAGGAGGAGATAACAAAGTTAATGAATCTGGCATTAGGCCAGAGATTTCAAAAATTGAAGAAAGAACAACATTTCCTTTAACTCTCACAGTTAAGCCAAGTGCCGAGCTTGTTATCGATTTCGAGTATTACAAAACAGATGATAATTATTGCAAAATTCAAAGTATAAAAGCTTTATTTAATACTCTAGTAACATTTATTGTAGATAACAATTTGACCAAGGTTAGTGAACTTCCGAATATGTCTGCTAGCGAATTTGCTAGAGAACTTGCAGATTCTAAGCCAATAAATGTAACAAATAAGTACCTTGAAGATAGAATTCCTCTACATAATGTGCTCAGCATTCGTTCAAAAGAGCATCCTGAAAGGGTTATGGTTTCAGATAATCATAGCTCATTAACATATGAAAATGTGGAGCATGAATCCAACAAAATCGCCAATACATTAATTAGGAATGGAGTAAAAGAAGGTGATGTTGTCGCGATATATCTACCTAGAAGCTATCATATTATTACATCTATAATAGGAATTATGAAAGCTGGTGCTGTTTATGTTCCTTTAGACATGGATTACCCCAAAGATAGAATTAATTACATCATTGAGAATTCTAAATGTAAAATTGTTTTATCATTAGAGGATATGTATCTTAATTTCGACAAGCAATTCTTTAGAATTGATATAGATAGCGATATAGTTTCATTAGAAAGCGAAATACTCTGTAGAGACACAGATAAAGATTTCAATCTTAATGCTTATATTATTTATACTTCAGGTTCCACAGGCCAACCAAAGGGTGTATTGAATAGCCATAGTAGTATTTTACATTACTTTGCCGGAGTTCAGGAGGTATATAAAGTACAAGAAGGTGATCGAATAGCTCAATTCTCTTCAGTCTCATTTGATATCTTTGTTGAGGAAATGGCACTAACCTGCTTTACAGGTTCTTCGCTTCATTTCTGTAAAGAAATCAATCGTAGTGCTGATGATTTCTGGAACTTCATGAAATCACGTAAAATTAATATTACATCATTACCTACTGCATTCTTACATTACTTATGCTCAGAACCATTTTTTGAAAGCGAAAAAACGTTACCTAATTACCGTACAATGATTATAGGCGGAGAAGCATTATCTCCAAGCGCAGTAAAAAGATGGCAGGAAATGTTCAATAAGAAAGTATCTCTACTGAATGTTTACGGTCCCACTGAAGCAACTGTTGTTGCTAGTTATTATGATGCCACAGAGTATGAGAATTTTGATCAACCTATACCTATTGGTTACCCATTTAAAAACTACAGCTTATACGTATTAAATGAAAGTCAGAAAGTTGTACAAAGAGGTCAAATTGGTGAGTTGTACATAGGCGGTAGTTGTCTTGCTGAGGGGTATCTTAATAATCCTGAAAAGACGAATGATAGTTTTGTTTTTGTAGATATCAATGGGGTAGTAGAGCGTTTATATAAAAGTGGTGATTTAGCTAAACGCAACAGAGATGGTTCGTTATCTTATATGGGCAGAAATGATGATCAGGTTAAGATACGAGGGTATCGAGTTGAGTTAGGCGAAATTGAATCTGTAGTAAGTAATTTAGATTATGTCCGTAGTGTTTTTATAATGCCATTTAATGATAATAGTGCGATCGCTGCATATTTAGTTGTAAACAATGAGGTCAAAGAGGTTGATGTTTTTAATGATCTTAAACCTTTATTACCTAATTACATGCTGCCTTCAAGCATTAATTTTATTGATAAACTACCTATGACCGCAAATGGTAAGGTAAACAAAAAAGAGTTACCAGAAGCGAAAATCAATAAAGGGAATTCAAGGAGTTTTGTTGAGGCTAAGACTAAATTTGAAATAATGGTCTCAGAGGTTTGGAAAGAAGTGCTAGTGATTGATAAGGTAAGTATTGAAGATAGCTTTTTTTCAGTAGGGGGTACATCATTAAAAATTGCAAAACTTAAAACTAAACTTGAAGATGTATCTGGCCATAAAATAGATTATGCTGATATTTTTATGAGACCTACAATTAAGCTTCAAGCAGAGTTATTAAGCAAAGGGAAAATATTTAAAAGCGAGCTATCTGTTATTATGAATGATATTGAAAGTAAAAATTCAGGAATTTATTGTTTTCCGGGGTTAGGTGCTTTTGCTCATGAGTTTGGTAATTGTATAAACTCACTAGATAAAGGCTCGCGCATAATCTCATATAATCCCGATGTTAAGAATGTCGAATCACTAACATTTACAAAGGCAATAACTACTTATGCAGATCTAGTTGAAAGTGAAGGTACTAAATTTAATACACTAATTGGTCACTCTTTTGGATGTGTTACCGCTATGGCGATCGGAGAAGAGCTGAATATACGTGGCATTGATGTTAAAGTAATACTACTAGATTACTTTTTTGGCGATTTACTACCTAAAACCACAGAGGATGAATTACGTTCTCTTTTTGAGATTAATACTTCCAATAGCGAAGCATCTGCCATGGCTAATAGTAAAGAAACATACAAAATGTTTGAACTTGTAAAGAGACAAGATGCATGGATGATGAAATTTAGACCTAAATTTAATTTAAGAAATAATGTAGCTGTCATTTACACCAAAGAGTCTATTTTGAGTATGGGTAAAGAGGTCATCAAAAATAACTTACTCTCTTGTGGTGAAAAATTTGATTTCTATGAAATCGGTGAAAACCATTTAAGCATCTTGCAAGGGGATGACTTTAGTGAAGTAAATGAAATTATAAGTAATTATACAAAATTATAAGAGGTTCATATAAATGTTAAAATTAGATAATGTCTGTGGAGTACCAATTTCGCATCAAGTAGAAATTGGAGACGATACAGCATGTAATTGGCTTGTTAAAAATCAAAAAAATATCGAATCGGTGTTGAATAGTAATGGAGTTATTCTTTTAAAGGGACTGAAAGTTTTAAGTAGCATGAAATTCAGCCAAATGCTTAAGGCTGCATTTAACAGAGAGTTACAAGAATATACATATAGATCTACACCAAGAGTTCTTTTAAATAACAATATTTATACTGCAACAGAGTATCATAGTGATCAAGTAATCCTTCAACATAACGAAAATGCATATTCTGATAAGTGGCCAATGCGCTTAGGTTTCGTGTGCATGACACCACCCAATGTTGGTGGTGAAACACCTATAGGGGATAGCCGCAAGATTTACTCATCCATTCCTCATGAAATAAAAGAAGAGTTCTTGGCAAAAAAAATTAAATACATTCGTAATTATGGTGATATAGATTTACCATGGCAGGAAGTATTTTGTACTGACAGTAAGGAAAAAGTCGAATCATTTTGTTCTAAACGTAATATTAAGCTGGAGTGGAGAGGTGAAAAACTTAGAACTGAACAGACAAACAAGGCTGTTCAAAATCACCCTGTAACTGGTGATCCTATATGGTTTAACCAAGCTCATTTATTCCATCATTCTGCATTACCAAAAGACACTGAAAAGTCTTTACTTGACATATTAAGTCCTAATGAGCTTCCTAGACATGTCACTTTTGGCGATGGTTCAGAGATAGACATTGAGTATCTTAAGATTATCCGTGATATTTTTCAAAGCAATCTGGTAAAATTTAAGTGGGAAAAAGGAGATCTTATGTTGCTAGACAACATGCTCTGGACCCATGGTAGAACTGCATTTCAGGGACCTCGAAAAATTCTTGTCGGCATGGCATAGAATCTTTTAATACTTTAATATAAGTCTATTTAACAATAATCATTAAGTTAAATAGACTCTCCTATTCATCACTGGACTGCCCAGCGTCATAGCTTCGCTCTGTTCATGAGGTTTTCTTGACGATTTTAGATAAAAATTCTTGCCTAATTTATAATGTGAAGTTATCAGCATAATTCATTATTTCTTCGGCATTTTTTTTTGTAAATATGTATTATCTTCCAGTAATAAAATAACGGCAAGATAATACATGTTTATAAAAAAAAGTAAATTTAGTTCGCAAAAAATCGCTATATCTTTTTTAAAGTTTGATAACAATTACTATGACAGTAAGCTATTTTACGACGAAGGTGTAATTTTGCCTGACACAATAGTTCAATCTGTACCTGATAGACAGGCTGAATTTTTAGCGGGTAGGATTTGTGCAAAGAAATGCTTGAACATTAAGTCGGAATTGGCAAATCAAGTTCTAATCGGAATTAACCGAGAGCCTATTTGGCCTAATGGGGTTTTTGGCTCAATATCACATTCTGGAGATCTGGCAGTATCTGTTGTAAATAACGATTTTTCTGTAGGCATTGATATCGAAAGTATCATCGATAAAAAAGTATCAACAGACATTCAAGATATTGTTTCAACCAAAGACGAAGTTGAACTTTTCAAAGATACCTTGTCGGAAGACCATTCTATATCCATCATATTTTCTATGAAAGAGGCTATCTATAAGTGTTTATACCCTTACGTAAAAAAATTTTTTGATTTTAAAGATGCAAGTATCAAAAGTGTCATGCTGGTTAATAAAGGTGAGGGGTTTTTAACTTATGAGTTGAGTGCGGCTATTAATACAAATTTATCAGAAAGTGTCAAAATTGGTAATTGTATGAAATGCATAGTAACAATAACAAAGAAAAATTTAATATCACTTTGTGTTCAGAGTAGTAGTTTTTCTAAATGCATAAAAGAAGAATTGATACTTCACTCTGAAACTCTGAAAGATTTATCATAAATCGTCGAGAAAACCCCGTAACAGAATGAAATGATGTTTCACTGGGTAGTTCACTAAGCTGCAATTTTAGAGGTAACATGTCGGCCAGCATTTAAAGCAATAATGTAGGCTTCTTTTGAGTTTCTAATTTTACCTAGGACTTTGAGCCTTCTTTTTAGTGTAGATGCTGAAATTCCAAATTCATCAGCTACCACCTGAAGCGAATTTCCTTGTTCATATGAACGAATCATGTCTTCGCTAATATGTACTTTTTTTAAGGGGGATTTTCGTTTTTTCGGGGATAATAATAATCTCATTTGATCTTCTGTAAATTCTCCAAAAGGTGTATCTAAGAGCCCTAACTTCTCTCTTCTATATGTAATCGACGACTTATTTACACCACTAATTTGCGCAACATGTGCTAAACATTTACATGTCATAGCTTCTTTGATAATTCTTGGAGTAATATTTTTATTGGATGTTTTTTTTGGAGATCTTCGTGCTGTCATTATACTATTATCTGTTACAAGTTTTAGGTTAGTTTATAACATAAAAAGATAAATATCAACATGAAGATGTAAGATTATTCTGTAAATAACTCAGCTCATATCCCCCGAGTTATTTACATGAAGTGTATAGACTTAAGCTCCACTATTTTTAGTTCTTTCTTGGAAGGCTATTAGATATTTCCATACATAATTTTGAAAATGGTAACGTTTGAAGAAACACTGTTCCGCCATTATCTATGCCGGTCACTTTACTGTTAAAAATACCCTCTCCAGAGAATAACATTGTAGCAATTCCGCCCGATAACTCAGCATCGAATTCAATACCTTTCGTGTAACCTACTAGACTTCCACTATCAACAAATAAGTGCTCACCCGGCTTCAAGTCTTTCTGAATAATTGATCCACCAGCATGAAAGACAACGACATCATCTCCCTTAATTGATTGGAAGATTAATCCCTCTCCACCAAAAAAAGCTCCCATAGGCTTACCAGCGAAAGATATTGAAACACTGGTTCCATATGCTGACGCTATATAAGCACCTCTCTGTAGGAATATCTCGCCACCAACATCATTCAGGTTCAATCCAACCATAGTTCCTAAGAACGGGGCTCCGAATGTCACGTTCGCACGTTTCTTTCCGACATTTTCATATTGGACGACTACCGCTGACTCACCTGCAATGATTCTTTTCGCAGCACCAAACAATTTACCAGCAAGGCCGTTGTTTGGTGAGCTACCATCTGTTAATGTCGCTGACATTTTAATGTCAGGATCCATCCAAAGCATGGCGCCTGATTCTGATATACAGATTTCACCCGGATCTAAAGTTATTACGGCAGCTTCAGCCATAGGCTCGCCAACTACTTGATAGTCAATTTCATGGCATTTTTTCATTATTAATAAACCTCTTATCTATTTGTTCGAGCTTATTATATAGGCAATCGAAAATTAATTTAGCTTTTTTATAAAATTTAATGAATTTTACCGTAATTGACATTGTTGGCTGGTAATTTATACTGAATTGATACATAAAATTAGGGAAAACAAACAACATGAAAATGAAATACATTAAGGAACTGCCTTACTTAGCTATACCGGTGATAGGCGTGGCTTTTTTAGTACTTGTAGCTTTATTAAAGACTTTTAAAGTGTGGTCAAAACTTGCCAATGAGGAGTCAAAAAGGTCATACCGAGTTGAGCATATGAATATCAGGAATGTAGTTGTTAGAACTGAGTATAAGCAAGGTAACTATGGAAGCTTTTTTCTTGGGTTATGTGGGATGGTTGCAGGACCAATCTTCTTTTACTCAATAAGTGAAGAAATATATGACACAATAAAGATATCACCACTGGTAATCTTGTTTCCTATTGGGTTAGTTGGTTGTATATGTGCTTTACAAAGGGATAGAATCGATAAATATTTATCTAGTAATCCTGAAAGTTCTGGCCCATTTACATTTCACTATATATTAGCTTTTTTTTCTTCATTTGCATTGAATTATTACTTAATAGAATACAGGTTTATTAAGACAGATAACATAATTGTGTATTTAGCGGGTTCTGTGTTCATATTCTTGGGCATTTTAGGTCCCATCTCACTTGGGATAACATCAATACGTAACTTCTATAAACGCACTAAAGACGGTTCAGAAGATAGTAAAGTAAATAGAATCGCCATTAAGTGAACTACTCGGAGCTAAAGCTCGCGAGCTTCCAAGATCGTAGCCTAAGCTACTAACCTTTCTTTTTTGACGCTTCGTTGGACACTGCTAATCGAGCTTTTGGCTCGGCTAGTCTTACGATTGCCTCCACGTCCACTATCTGACTTAGTTCTGAGAACTCCATCGT
>NZ_JAKGBG010000035.1:0-51281 GCF_021532595.1 Pseudoalteromonas sp. OFAV1 | reverse complement strand
GGGTAACAGTCGGTAGAACTGGCCATCGGGATCTCGGTGTCTTTAAGCCGCCTATGTGGCGGGTAACTTTCTTTTTTAAATAAGGCAAGCACCAGAGCATCTTTAAGCCGCCTATGTGGCGGGTAACGTTAAGTATGGAACTTATTATACATTATCCAATCTTTAAGCCGCCTATGTGGCGGGTAACGGTGGCGCAGCAAAACAGGATCAACCGTTGGCTCTTTAAGCCGCCTATGTGGCGGGTAACGAGCAAAAAACAAGCCGCTAAAAAGTTTTTATTCTTTAAGCCGCCTATGTGGCGGGTAACGAACAATGCCCGTTCCTCATCGAGACCCCGATTCTTTAAGCCGCCTATGTGGCGGGTAACTTTTCATCAGTCCATTTTTGAGCACTGAAAACTCTTTAAGCCGCCTATGTGGCGGGTAACTCGAACAAAAGACAACTACCCCGCGTTCGCGATCTTTAAGCCGCCTATGTGGCGGGTAACGATGCAATTGAGGCGTTCTTAAAAAAATTGAGTCTTTAAGCCGCCTATGTGGCGGGTAACATGGATCGATAGTGATAGTTTCTTCATCTTCATCTTTAAGCCGCCTATGTGGCGGGTAACATCAAAAAGTATCGAAAAGATGCTGTTGTTGCTCTTTAAGCCGCCTATGTGGCGGGTAACACTTGCGTCTAAAAATCACTTAAAGTTCAATATCTTTAAGCCGCCTATGTGGCGGGTAACCGATCTTGAAAAATAGGGGGTTAATTTTAAAGTCTTTAAGCCGCCTATGTGGCGGGTAACAATTAACAGAAAATGAAACATAACAATAACAATCTTTAAGCCGCCTATGTGGCGGGTAACGTTGGGAGCCGGAGCTTCAGCATCATACCAATTCTTTAAGCCGCCTATGTGGCGGGTAACAGTATTTGAAAAACAACAAGAAGAACTGCTCATCTTTAAGCCGCCTATGTGGCGGGTAACACACCACACATGCACTTAGTGATTGTCCCTTTTCTTTAAGCCGCCTATGTGGCGGGTAACTTTCAAATTTCGCACTGGAGAAGAATTGTTATTCTTTAAGCCGCCTATGTGGCGGGTAACTTGAGTTTGTGCATCGAACCTCACAAATCATATCTTTAAGCCGCCTATGTGGCGGGTAACATTTTAAGCAAAAAAGGTCTTATGACAGGAGGTCTTTAAGCCGCCTATGTGGCGGGTAACAAGAGGTTTCCCCCCTTGACCCCTTTAAATTCTCTTTAAGCCGCCTATGTGGCGGGTAACTGTCAGATGTCTTATTTTAAGCAGATTGTGGGTCTTTAAGCCGCCTATGTGGCGGGTAACACCCTGAAGGGGGCAAAAATATTAGACTAAAATCTTTAAGCCGCCTATGTGGCGGGTAACACGCTAAGTATTCGTTGCCAAAGTCGAACACATCTTTAAGCCGCCTATGTGGCGGGTAACTTTCATTAACCCAGTTTTGAGAGTTAAAAATATCTTTAAGCCGCCTATGTGGCGGGTAACGTTGCTTTGGACGAATAATTTCATTTTTTATGTCTTTAAGCCGCCTATGTGGCGGGTAACTGAAGGTACTGTTCCCTGCTATTGCCAAGAAATCTTTAAGCCGCCTATGTGGCGGGTAACGTAAAAATCACCACCTTGATTTTCATAAAAAGTCTTTAAGCCGCCTATGTGGCGGGTAACAAATGTAAATTTGATTATCAGAACCAGTATATTCTTTAAGCCGCCTATGTGGCGGGTAACCAAACTGACTATGCGGCAGCGTTAGAGCTACTTCTTTAAGCCGCCTATGTGGCGGGTAACCCTTAAAAGCAGTCTTAAACAAGGTTTTTTAATCTTTAAGCCGCCTATGTGGCGGGTAACATCAGAAAGTGTGAAGCTAGAAAACAAGAGTTTCTTTAAGCCGCCTATGTGGCGGGTAACTAGTAAAAATTGACATAAAAACACTAAGTATCATATGCTTAGTGTTAATTTGCACAAAAAACCATCTTTTTAAAAAGCAAGGTAATAATATAATGTCTATCTTAATTTCGCAGAAAAACTCTGTTACTTATGTTGAATATTGCAGAATAGTTTCAAAGGATGCAAGGGTTTCATACATTAAATCAAAGAACGGTGTTTCAAAGTCGTTTTCTATACCTCACTTAAACTTGTCGCTATTGCTACTAGGTCCCGGAACGTCGATAACAGCTTCAGCAGCTAAAATGCTTTCTTCAGAGGGGGTAAATGTTGGGTTTACTTCAGGTGGCGGTGTGCCTTTATTTCTAGCTTCAAATTCAGAGTACCGGCCGACAGAATTTCTCCAAAATTGGATAGGGTGGTGGCATGAACCAAAAGAAAGACTCAAAAGAGGTGTGCTTCTTCAGGAATATAGAATAGAGAATGTTCTAAACATCTTACCAAAAATAGCTAAAGTGGATAGCGCTATTCTACAAAGTCTAGCAGAAAAATATCGAGCTGGTTTGTTAAGGGTAGTGTCGGTAGAAGAGTTACTTGGGTACGAGGCTAATTTTACCAAAGGGTTATACAAATTACTTGCGAGTTCTTACAGTATTGAAAAATTTAAAAGAGAAACAAGAACAGGAGACGATGTAAATCAGCTCTTAGACCATGGCAATTATTTAGCATATGGAGCTGCTAGTGTTGCATTATGGGGGCTAGGAGTACCGCCATCATTAGCGGTTATTCATGGTAAGACAAGAAGAGGCGCTTTAGTTTTTGATATTGCTGATGTATACAAGGATGCAATTATATTACCTTCAGCATTTGTGTCTGCGAGCGAAGGTGACAATGATCAAACCTTTAGAAAAGATGTTATAAATTATTTTGATAAGTTTGGGGTATTAAGTAAGATGTTTAATGTTGTAAAGAATATATCTAAGGTCGATTGTGGTAGTAACGATAGTAAGTGAATGTACAAAGAAGTCAGCAATAAGATCACGTAGAATTTTAAGTGGATATTTAACTCAAGTATCAAGGCGAACATGGACTGGCCATTTATCAAAAAATGGGATGGATGCTCTAACGACAGATTTAAAAAAAGTCGCAACTAGATCAAACTCTATAGCATGCTTTCTGCACAAAGGGCTTAGGCCTTCTACATTACTTTGGATAATAGGTAATAGTAATAGCTTTGATGAAGATGGAACTTATTCTTACTCTACTTTTCACGAAAAACGACTAGTTATTGATAGCAATTTAACTGATGAATATAAGTTATTAAAATTAATAACTATGTTAGCTGGCTTATGTCACGATTTAGGCAAGGCTACAATTGGTTTTCAAAACAAATTAAAAGCATCTTTGTCAAAGAAAGTTGCAGAAAGAGATATTATTAGACATGAAATATCAAGTGCGCTTATCCTAAATAGTGTTTTAAGAAGAAAAAGTTTAGTAAATCTTACAAATAAAGATAGCATAAAATTATACTTTGAGCAATATGCACAAGCGGATTTGAATTTGGTTTCAGAAGACCTACAAAACTACTTAATAGCATCAAAAGAGAAGTCATCTGTTATTACGGAAAGCAATTGTTCTATGCTGTTAGAACGTGCAATCTCAATGGAAGGTATGAGTGAAAACCCATTGGATACAAGTTTACTGTGGCTAGTACTAACGCATCATAAACTATTAGACGGTGAAATAAAGCAAGTAGCTAACACAAAGAAACGACAAAGAAGTCGCGTAAAGTCAGCAGATAATGGCCAATCATCTTCAATACTAAAGATGATCATATCAAAGAAATTTCTAAATCAGAACTTTTCTAATGATGTTCAAGATTTCTTAACTTTAACTCATACCGGGCCTTGGAAATCTCAAAAATGGCTAAGTACATTTTCGTCACTGGTCACTGAAGTGAACGAAATATTAAATAGAAAGCCGAACATATTAAAAGATCTCAAGCTTGAGAAATCGAATTCATGGATAACACACCTAGTTTATAAAGCGCGGCCTTCACTGATTTACTCTGACTATCTAAGTAGTATTAACAAAGAAACATGCGAGCAGCAAGAGCCTGACCTAATTACATATGCAAACACAAAAGAGGATGGGGGTTATGTTTGGGCAGATAGCTTGGAAAAGCATCTTTTAGATGTACAAGAAAAATCAGGTCAAATATTCCATAAATACTTCACGGAATTTGGTGAGCAGCAATTATCATACTTAGAACAAAGTGAGCTCCCAGCTCAGATGTCACCAAGAAATGTGAAAAATGCGGCTACTCCTTTCTGTTGGCAAGATATCGCTGCAAGTCATTTGCGTAGCTCTGTAAATGAAAATGAACCATCATTTGGAATAATTTTGTCAAAAACCGGAGCAGGTAAAACCAAAGGAGCACCGTTAATTCTTTCATCTGCCGGTAATAAAGTTCGTATAGCTGTATTGTTAGGTCGAAGATCACTTGTAACTCAAACATACAAAAGTTATATATCTGAACTTATTGGCTTCAAAAATGAAGACGTATCAATGCTTATTGGTGCAAGGACAGTTGATAGTCAAATTCAAAAAAGGCCGCATGAAAATCAAGAAAATAAGTCTTTTGATATGGGTTCAGATGCTTTTTTAGATGAAAAAGAATATGAGTTTGTATCGTCAGGTAGTAATCTAAATTTAGAAAATGAAGTAGAAGATATTTTTAATAAATCAAATGAGCAACAGATGCTTAATTCACCGATAAGTGTCATGACAATTGATTACATGATTAGCGCGGTGTCGCAAACAAAAGGGGTAGATACTAAGTTACTGTATATTTTAAAAAGCACTGATCTTATACTCGATGAAATTGATGACTATGACGCTAAAGATCTTATCTCGATAGGTAAGTTACTTTATTTGTCTGGATACTATGGCCGTAAAGTAATTATTGCGTCAGCAACGTCGAGCAGTGTAATTCTGAGTTCATTAATGGAAAGTTACTACTTAGGCATAGGTGATGGTGACTCAGAACGTAAGGAACTTAGTATATACTTTGTGGCGGATAACGAACCCTATATTGAGTTCAACCGATATGAATCGTTAACTAAGGCTAAAGAAAACTTATCAGAATTTACAAATAAATTCGCCGAAACCTTAAAGAGTCAGCCAATCCAGCACAAAATAAAATTTATAGATGTTGAAAGCGAAATAGATAAGGATATTGACTTTAAAAAGGTTGATTCAGCTTTGATGTTGATGCACCAACAGCATCATCAAGTAACGAGTGGTGGAATAAAGGTATCTGTTGGGTTTGTAAGGTTTAACCACGTTAAGAATGCTCAGCATTATGCACTCCACTTGTCAGAACAAGAATTCGATAACACTTACTTCAAAATCGTATGTTACCACTCACAAATGTTAAATGCCGACCGCTACGTTACTGAAACATTGTTAGATGAGTTACTTAATAGAAATACAAACGATGTTGTTGAACACCCAATTATTACTGAACTTGTTGAGCAGGCGATGCTTGAAGGTAGAACGAATGTGAAAGTTATAGTGTCCACGACTAGCATTCAAGAGACCGGTCGTGATCATGATTATGACTGGGCTTTAACGGAACCACTAAGCGACAAGAGCGTTGTTCAGTTAGCAGGAAGGGTATGGCGCCATAGAAGAGATAAGCGTTCAGTACATCCAGCGATAGGGATCTTTTCAAATACAATTAAAGGTTATCAAGGCAAGGAAAGGCCATGGGGCTATCCGGGTATAGAGTCTGACAGTGTAAAGGGAGATAAGAAGGTGGCGGCTTATCCAGTATCAGTAGAAGTCTCTGATTCGATAAAATCTGCAATGAGTGAATTAAAAATAGGTGCAAGTAACATATTACCAAATATAGGTTCAGAAACAGTTTTGAGTCATAGCCATGTAAGTAACGGTATCTCACCGAGCACATGCCTTCTTAACCCTGACAATCTGAGTGAAGGTTATATTTATAGCTTAGAGCTTATTAGACAGAATCGATTATTATCAGTGAATCATAGACAGAATGAGCTATTTACACTTAACGGGTTTCTAACTCGAAATGATAGTAAATTAACTAGTACACATTGGAGTAAAACGCGCTTTAGAACAAATGAGTTAAGAACTATAAATATTTATCAAGATAAGGCGATAGAGCTACGAATATCAGAATCTCGATGGAAATCAAAAGAAGGTATACCAGTAAACATCAAGCACAGACACCCTGAATTATTAAAAATGGACAAGTTTCTGTTTAACTACTCTGTAGAAGATAAAGTCACTGAACTAGCAATCGAATTTGGTAAAGTTAACTCGCCGTTATTCTTTGAAGTGCAATTCTCTGCTCAAGTAAAGGAAAGTCAGGTTAATGAACTGAATTACTCGAACTACATTGGGTTTTGGTCTTAAAGTGATATAAGAGCTATGTAATGATTGTGAAGTCATTACATAGCCGGTTAAGACTTAAGGATCGAAAGTAACGTGTCACGTTGATAAGTGTTTGTTACTAAAGGTAACGCACTCATTGGATTCAAATCATTTAGATACATGATAAGAATAAGAGAATTTTTATCTAACGGAACAGTCGATTTGAAAACATCTAGTTTGGTTTCAATAATAAAAATGATTTCAAGAAGCTGTCTATAACTAGTTGCATCACCGAATCTAATGTAATCAGATAAAGAATTAGCAATTTCTTCAAACTGCCCATTCTGAACCTTATTTCTATCATAAATTGTATGGCCACCATGTTTGAGGTAAGCGTTCATAAGCAAAGTTACATACACGTATGATGAATTAGATTTACTATGCCCTTCAGGTAATTTAACAACAACCTCTAACAGATCTTCTAGATACTTAAATAAATCAATAAAAAGCGATTGCTTAAAGTCGCCTGTATACATTGGTGTAGAAAGTGTATACATAAAGATTTTATCAAAATATGCACTGTCAATTTGGTAGTGAAAAGCTAAATCAATAACAGAATGTACTACCGTGTTGTAAGATTTTGGCTTAACCAAATCAAGTCCAAGAGAAAGCCATAATTCGAACGAATAAAGGAGTTCCTTTCTGCCATAATCGAACTTTGCCCCCTTATTACAAAAGAGAGGGCGAATGTTATCAACTAATTCAGTAGTCCTCTCTGACGGTAGTGATTTAGTCATTAAATAAGGCGCTAACATTAAAAATGGCGAGTAAACAGTGTCGTTTTCTTGACCTTTTACTTTAAAATCAACCTTTAAAATAAAAGGGTTCTGTTTGATAAATTCATTCGCAGCCGACAGTTCACCAAAATCGATGAGTAAGCAAAGCGCTTGAAAAACGCCTTGTTTGTTTAGGAATAAAGCCTCATTTGAGAAAGACACAGGAAGGCTTCCCTCGGATACACTTAGTTCTCTGAAGAAGTCTTCTACGATCTCAAAACCAGCGATCTTCTGATCATCTGGCGCTCGAAAAATTGATAAATTTTCGTATTGCATCCACATGCCCTCTTGTTAAAAAGAGTGCAATTAGGCTTATGTTTTGTATGTGCTTTGAGAAGTGCTACTCATAATGAGTATTCGGACGCACTTAGGGAAATCCCTGCTCTCTTATTTATCTTTATATAGACTAATTCGAAAAAAGCAAGGTTTTCCTCATAATAATGCTTAAAAATCTGTTATTTGGGACAAATATTAGAAATAAGTATGATTATTTCACAAAGTATCGAGATAAGGTTATCTGTAACAGGTAGATTGTATTCACCATGTGGAGTGCCATGCAAATCAGAATGTAGCTGGTAATACAATTTAGATTTTAAATATGAGAACTCAGATTGGATTTCAGCTAATGAACTATTTGCGTAATCAAATTCAGGCTCTGAAGGTTTTTCATGCTTTGAGACAATCGCAAGGATATCAATTTCATTACGTTCAGTTGGAGGAAAGCCAAGTTTGAGAGTTTTGAATATGGCAACACATACATTTTGAATTTCTGACTTACTACTATCACCTAACAATAAAAAGTTTTTCTGGTTCAGAAAGAGAGTTTGCTGTAAAAAATCAAGCTGGGCAATAAAGTTATACAAACTGAGAGTTTTTTTCGTGCTTTCAAGGCGAACTTTCTTTTCATTGTAAATAACAACTTGCTGATAAAAAGAATCTAAATTTGAATGGGGAATCATATAAACAACCTTAATCTTGATACTTCAGATATTATCGCGCACAAATAGCTTGGACAATTCCCATTTCATGCGGAATTTGTTTCTGCACCTCATCGAGTCTATTAAATAGAGCGCGATACGAGCTAGGTTCAAAAATATTGGTTCCCCAGAACTTAGCGCGAAGTTCACCATCAGCAATAGTATTTGTTCTCTCATATTCAGTAAGAAGAGTAACATGACGCAATGCATGTGTATTTTTCAGAAGGTAGTGAGGAACGAGAACGATATCACCATTCTTTACTCTGCCAAGACGCGACTTTGCTAGTAACTCACTGCTTAGTATGTCACTAGCAGCTCTATTTTTAATTTTCATATATAAACCTCATAGTAGTTGTGGGCAATATATTATGCATAATTATTCCTGAGTCAAACTTTTTTTTGGAATAATTAACTACAAAAAAAGATATTATGAATTCTGTTGAATTTTACTTTTGTATAGTTATACTCGACTAAAAATTTCCTAAGGTGACTTTATGAATTTATTGAAAGATGCATTTCCACAACTAACGAAGACTAGCGTAGCACCGCTGTATGTAATTGTTTATTCGCTAGCGGCATTCCAGATAGGAATGCTATTCTTTTTTCTATCTGTGAACGTAAATGACGGTAACTATTTGTTTAGTGAAGTACCATTACCAGATCATATTAATGCAATTTTTCATGCAAAAGTATCATTTACTGAGTTTAGGTTTGTAGTGATGGCAATCACTTTTTTGTGCTTGAGTTTAATGTGTGCATTTATAAGCGAACGAATCCGAAGTTCTCTTATGGAACAAAAATTCAGATTTATGCAAGAGTTGGCATTATCTGGAATTACCAAAAAGCAGATTAAAGAATTAGTTACGTTGTATGATGAAAAGGTATTAACCTTCAAAGAGCGTTTGGATTTTGGGCGTAAGCGTTATAAAATTATTAAAGAACTTTCAGAACTTAATACACTGCTTGAGGCGCCAAAAACCGAGCAATGCGTTGCCAAGCAAATTGTACCAGATAGTGCTCATAAAGAACCTTTTGTTTCTGAAATGAGTGATAATAGTTATGAAGCTGAATTAGATACTACTGTTCAGACTAACATTGCTACCACTGTTGAAAACCTTACATCAAACGATACTATTATTAAACCAAACCAAGAAAGAGAAGATGGTAGTAATGCTAAACCTGATCAATAAAAGGTGTAAAGCTAAACGGTAAGTCATATCAAAGTAGGAATTGATAGAAATACTCTTACTTTGATATAGACAAAATATCTTTTTTAGGTATAATTAAAGGGTAGACGAACAGATTGTTATTAACTTTAACGCAACAATAGGCGGTTTGTTTACAAAAGCTAAAGAAAAGATTTGCACCATCACAAATAGTGGTGGTTAATTATAAAATTTGCATTTAATTAATATACAAATTAAATACGTAACATTATTGTCACTTAACAAGACTAAAGTATTATTTTTTATAAATATCAATACATTAAAGCGATAAAAATTTATCATCTTATTGACTGTGGTCAAAAAATAATTAATAATCGTGTGCGTATTTGGTATTAGTTTTACCTGACAATAACAACTAAGACATAAGATAAAGTGGGGCATAATAATGCAGCTAGCTTCATTAGAACTAAACACAAATGAAAAAGAACAACAGTCAATCTATGCTTTCAGCACAACGGTTTCTATTATTAGAAAGCTGATTAAAGATGTGGGTGGGCTTGTTAACGAAGCTGAGTTTAAGTTAGAACATCTGACGCCAGAAAAGCGTTTCACTTTAGATGAGCTTGAGTGTGAGTTTAATAAGTTCGCAAAGCAATACAATATTGAGAATTCGCTGCAAACGTTTCTAAGTATTGATATTGAAAACATAACATGTACGCTTACACGAAATGCCCATAAGTTGTTTACTCACTTATTCAATATTTTCTACAATCAGGAAATGCAAGATTCGCTATTTCCTTTTGATGATGATGTACTGTGTGTTGGAGCAGAAGGCTTTGATGAAGCAATCATTCATGTAGAAAACAGATACAAGCAAGATGATCTTGCCGGGGAATATGGTGATAGTAATAGACCATATGGTCCAAATATTGAATTCAAAAAAACCATAATTTCATTAATGAAAGATGGTAGGGCTGAATTCAAGATTGAAGGCGATCTATATGAGACAATGACATTGACTACATTTGATATGGTAGAAATGAAGGCTGATGACTTATATGGCCATGGCTCTGATCGCTATATTGAAACGATGAGTTTGCTCGAACAGTCAAACAACTTTACAAGTGCTAATACATTGTTTCCTGATGAGCCTATTAATGCTCTTCTATTTAAATCATCAACATCGCAAAGAACACCAATTTTTCACCCTAAGGCTGTTCATAGTAACTCGAAAAACACCGAGAAAGAGCTTTTAGTAGCGCTTGAATCACTCGCAAATGCTTTTCAAGAGGAAGCTATGAGTACAGTGAATAACCAGTGGAATTATACAAACAAGTCGCTTTCTCTACCTCTAACTGAAGATGATTTTAGTGATGATTTTAGAAAATTAAATGCATTACGTTCATCACAGCGTAAACGTGTTGGTATTGGCGCATTCATACTATCGGATAGTATTGATGCTTTTAAGAGCCCCAAATTTAATTTAGAACTAAAAGAGCGCTTAGCTTCTCAAAAAATACAGCCGCAATACATTCACTTATAATTTGCGTAGTTAGCTATCTAGTAGCTAATGTTAATATAATTGATTACATGTGTTAAATTTAAATTGACTAAACGAAAGTATTAGACTAAATTTAACACATAATCTAATGCGGACTACTAACTTTGTCCGAATTTTGTATACAAAAATGGATTAATCCCGAAAAAGAGGGAAATGTGTATGCTAGAAACAAACAACAATGAAAGTAATGTAGACCAAACTAAAGTTAACAGCTTTTTTTCTACAGGTAATTCAGATCAAATCACTGATTTAGAAATTGAACCGTCAGAGAAAACGTTTGATGAAATTATCGCTACGTTAAATTCAGATACTTGCAATCCAAGACTGTTAGATAATTTATCTTACACTCTAGAGCCAATTTGCTTTTCAAGAGAAACCAATAGTTGGAATGAGTTTCGAGTTTTAAATGAAGTTAAGCGTATGACTTCTCGATATGGCTATGAATCTCTAGAGGATTGGTCAAACCATCTTATCAGTAATTGCACAGTTTATATCCATAAAGACCAAGCTGTAGAGCAAATGCAAGAAACACTGCAAGATAACTTGGCAAATACTGTCATCACAAAGGCAAAAGAAATTCACCCTCTATTTGCAATGATAGTCTCTAATAATATCGATAAAGTAATGTCTCGTTCTGCATTTACACGAGCAATAAATTCTGACAATCCAACTCAAGAGCTTGAAAGTTTCTTGAAATCAGAGTCGAGAGTTCAACTGAGATTAAATAAATTTTTCTCGTATGAGCAATGGGAAAATGAGTTAAAAAAAACTGATTAAATGCCTGTATTTTGAGCATGTTTGTTTGACTTTCACAGAGCAAATGAAGATAATGACCTCAGTTAATTAGCGCCGAAATGGCGCTTTTATTTTATGAGGTTTTTATGATTGAATTAGAACAAAAAGAATTAACTCAAGAGCAGTTAGTTGAGGTAAAGTCACGCCTTCAAAGCGATTTTGAAATGCTAACAAATCGTCTTCAAGGTTTCCGAGTTGGGCTAGCTGACCAACAAGTACGATCATCGTCGCCAGATGATGAAGGATCAAACTCAGAAGAGTTTGCGAACACTATTGCACAACAAAATGCTGCTCGTATTCAACTACAAAAGACAAAGAACGCTCTTGCTCGCGTTGATCGCGATGATTTTAGTTACTGTGATGAATGTGATGATATTATCACTGCACGTATCCTTAACAATCCTATTACTACTCACTGTGTTACCTGCGCAACTATCATAGAAAGACAAGAACGTAACTATGCTCGATAGATTGTTATGTAGTTAGTATTGTATTAATGTTTTAACTTTTATACATACAATATTAAAGCCCTGTTAATATAATATTTAACAGGGCTTTTTTATATTTATTACACCATGTAATTATTAGACTAGATAAGTTTGTATAGGAAGGTGAGGGCAGTATTGATGGGCCTTGTGTGGGTATCTGACGATGTAAAAGGCTATTACGGCAGTATTTAGGTGAGTGTTGAAGCTAGCTATTAAAAAAGAAAGGAAAACGGGCAGAATAGCGCGTTCTCCTTTCTTAAGCTTCACAATGGGTATCAAAAAAATACATGTTAATTCTACTCACAAAACTACGCATAGTCACGTTATTTTGTAAGCTTTTAACTAAATGCGATCTTCAAGCGCTGGGTAGTTAGGCTTTTCAACTCGTTTATAGTAAAAAGGCTCTACTGTAACTTCGTCGTCGTTACCTTCAAGATCATTAACTTCTTTCTCTATAGCCGCAGTCAAGTAGTCATCTTTTACACTATCCCAAATAACCGCTAAACAAGACTTAGATGCAGGTTGTTTCAATTTTGACAATGTCAGTGCTGGACCAAAGTCTTTTTGGTTAATATGACCAATCAGATATAACTTATTTTTAGGTCGAGTAGTGCCAACATACATTAATCTAGCGCGTTCATAAGCATCTTTTTCTGATTCCATATCCATCAGATACTGATAGTTAGGATCATCCTTTGTGCTCTTAATTGGAGCCACAAGTAATTCAGGCTCAGTAGAGTCGTATGATGTAAATTCATGCCAAAGAATTAATGGAGAATCGCTATTTCTGCTCGCTTTACCAAGTCCCGGCATAATGACTGTTTCGAACTCTAAGCCTTTAGCTTTATGAATAGTCATAAGAGTAACTTTCGTATCCTCAGAGAACTTAGGCTGTGCATAGAGTTTATCAAGTTGTCGAGAGACTTGATTGAAGTCAATACAAGTATCAAACCCATACGTTTCTAGAAGGCCAAAGAACGTTTGAACATCGCGAATATCTCGGTCTGAATAGCCAGATGGTGCGCCCAGCTGTAGCCACACCCCTTCAATGATGTTACGAATAGAAATGGTGCCAAGCATTGCTTGTGACCATTCATAGCATTTCTTTAAAATATCAACCTTTTCACGGCCATTGCCAGATAGTTTACTGATGCGCTCATTGTCATAAAGTCGTTCTAATACGGCATCTTCACCCATATTTTCGAATAGAGTCGTGATGTCAGCAAGAGAAAGGCCAACGCATGGTAGACGCATTAACGCTAACCAAGCAGTATTATCAAAAGCATGTGTTAGTGATTTTGATAAACTAATCGCATCGATAATTACCTGTCTAGATGATAAACGCTGAATTTCAACGGCTTGATAAGAAATTTTGTTATCAAATAAAGCACTAGCAATGCTATCAAGGTGCGTTCTTGCACGAACTAATATCGCAATATCACCTGATGGGTTACGCTCAAGAGTCTCTTTTACGGCCTTAATAACTTCTTCAGCTTCTTTTTCATCGTCATTTTCAAACAATGGAACGACAGTTACTGGCTCTTTAAGTTTACCTTCAATAACCGGCGTAGATTCCGTATATTTAACGGCACCCATAGAGATGTCAGAGCTTGATGGGAATGAATGAGCATAAACTTCGTTATTCCAATTAACAATACCATCACTTGAACGGAAGTTACTAGTTAAACTAAGAAGTTCAAAAGAAATACTACCGATACCGTATTCTTGAGACTGAATAAATAAACCAACATCAGCTTCACGGAAGCGATAGATTGATTGTTTAGGATCACCAACTAAAAACAGTGTATTGCCTAAGCTGCTATCCCACTCTTGAACGAGTGCAGCGATAAATTGATATTGCGTTCTGTTATTGTCTTGCACTTCATCGACAAGAATGTGGCGATACCATGAGAACATCTTTAATGCGATATCATTTTCAATGTCACCATCGTAAGTTAAAACAGATAAAGCACGTTGAGAAATCTCTGTGAAATCAACCTCGCCATCCTCAATAAAAAGTACTTTAAGCTCAATCACAGCTTGCCATAATAAACGGAAAAAGGTTTCAAGCAATCCCCATTGTTCATCATTTAAGCCTGAAGGTAGCTTTTTATTTTTCGCTAGCGCTTCTGCTAGTTCTTCATCGATCTGCTCTGCTACTGACTTCCAAAGTTCTTTTGCTTCTTTCGCGTCTGCGCCAGCTGGGAAACCAAGGTTCTTGTTAACAGACTTTCTTACGCTATTGTCTTTAGTTAAGAATAATTCAGCAGCACGTTCCCAATAGCCAATTTCATCAGCACCTTGTGAAAGAATATGGTCAGCTGGTAAATTTGAGGCTGCGAAGTCTAATAACTTTGAAATATTATCTCTTTGGTGACCAAATAATTTGCACACTTTGTTAACTTGCTCATTGAGTAAGTTTTCAAGAACGTGCTTCATTTTTTCGCGGTCTAAGATAGAGTCAGACTGAATGACATGACGCATCCACTGATCACGTTTGGCAAGCATTGATGAGATTAAGTCAATACAGCGCTGTTGATTGCCGTGCATGTATAATAACAGGCCTCTCACATCATCAACTAAACCAGACTCAGGATCATTAATTTTATCAATAACTCGCGCAGATGCTTTGTTATAAATTGCAAAAGGGTCTTCTGCAATTTGCATGTCACCGCCCATACCCGATAAAATGGGGACTTGTCTTACAATTTGAGCGCAAAGACTGTCGATAGTCATGATTGAAAGTCTATGAGGGTTCTCAATGATGTTCCATTCGTTTTTACGGTCTTTCTCTAACACTTTGACCGCAATATCATAACCTTCTTGTTCGTACTCATTAGAAGGGCGAGGCTTTGTTTTAGCGTCAATTAAGATTTGAACAATACGATGACGCATCTCAGAAGCTGCATCACGTGTAAATGTCATAGAAAGCACTTGTTCAGGCTTATCTACATTTAATAAGCAGTTTAAATGACGTCGAGCAATAATGCCTGTTTTACCGGCACCTGCGCCAGCTGAAATGATCGCGCTAACTGTAACATCGAGAGCTTTTTTTCTCGCTTCCAAATCTTGAATTTCATACTTTGACATACAATGCCCTTACTATTTAGTTTATAAGGTCATTATACCGCAATAAAGATAAAATGCAATATCTTTATTTTGCATATTTATTTGCTTTTATCATAATAAATCAATACAATAACCTAAAACAACGTAAGGATATTTTATGAAAAGAGTTACTTATTTAGCTGCGTTGGCAGTTATTATCCCATGTATATTGAATGCAGAAGAAAACGTGCCAGTTAAAGACTTTCCGGTTTGTAAAAAACCAGTTTGCTTGAATATCGATGAGTATGGCGATACCGGCTGGCATGAAGTTAACCTGATCTTAAGTAGCTCTAAACCCAAAGTTTGTTTTATACGCTGGGAGAACTCAGTGTTTTTTGAAAAGGTAAATGGTGTTTCAAAAACATATTACTTAAAGCCAGATTTTGATCCTAATTTATTAAGTTACAAGTGTACGGATGAAAATCAATGTGAACATTGGATGTTGAAGCAAGGGCTATGTGCTAAAACTTAAATTAATAGTTGAATAAAACATACCTTTACTTGAGCGATTAATTTAATATCATAAACACTTATTTATATTAGAGGTGTTTATGATTCAAGAAAGCAAAATGGTTTATGCCAAAAATAGTGATGGTATGACTGTCCATATAGATGATGTCCCCAGAGGTGATGCCTGCAAATGCTTTTGCCTAGATGAAAACTGTAACTCACCGTTAATCGCCAAAAAAGGTGAAGTCAATATTCATCATTTTGCACACAAAAATCCTTCGCTTGAATGCCGAGCATGCTCTTCAAATGAATCAGCCCTTCATTTTGCTGCAAAAAACATAGTAAAAACTGAAAGTAAACTTATCGCCCCATTTTATGAAAACCGAAAACTAGTTTGCGAAACTTTATATCTGGTTGATACAAAATGCGAAGTAACATTTGGAGATAAGTTCAGATCTGATGTGACGGGATTTACACGTGAAGGTGAAGTTATTGATATTGAAATAATGGTAACAAGTCCTTGTTCAGACGATAAGATTAATGCTTTAAGAGCTTTAAATAGAAGTAGTATTCAAATCGATTTAAGTGATATACCAAGGGTACTTGAAATTGAAGAACTTAAACAAATGGTTTTATATACTGCACCTAGAGAGTGGCTACATTCCAAAGATTATTCAGAGTTAGATGAATATCAGGCTCAAACCCTTGATGTTATCATTTACGGCTCATCAACAGGTCCTCGCTACTCAGCAATAAAAATCCTTCATAGCGCTATCACAAAGAGCCTTTTACCTTATGAAGCAGCGGATTATTTAATAGATCAAAAAGGGTCATTATCAGGCGGCCAATACCGTAATGGTTCTAAATATGTTGAGGCGCGTGGAAATAGAGTACATAATTTAGGTATTCCGAAGAAGGTTTACGATAAAATCGAAAGAGAAGTAAGTGAGTATCCATTTAGAGCAGATGTAAGATATAAGCTTTTAAATGATATTTCAGGTAAAACACAAATATTGGTATTAGATATAAATAAGAGTAAGAAAAGATTACCAAATAGAATTTATAAATAATCGGATACTTAACTGTTACATTACACTCTCAAATTTGTTTGAGAGTGTAATTTTGTCTATATATCAAGCAATTACAACATCTTCAACTCCGACATTAACTACCGGAATGACATTTTCGCGCATCATCTTGTTATCTGCTTTTTCATTTAATCGACATACTGGTGCATTGTTACAGTATGTGCATGACTTTTCCACTTTATGTGGATTAACTGACGCGAGGCCTGATTTGAATTCATCAACAATATCATGAATTTGAGTCTTCCATGTCTGAATATGGCCTGAAAGCTTTTCTTCAGGAATAGGCTTAATACCAATAGCTAGAAGATTATCGGAAGCAATCCCTTTATTTCCCATTGAACCTTGTTTGAAGCTCTTGAAGGTGACAGAGCCAATTTTTCGGCCACTATCACTTTCAATTACAGCGTACAGTGGTACTTGAGGCTCCATAAGACGTTCTTCATCAAACCAATCACTTGGCGTAACTGTACCGCTCTTATTGTCTGCAATATTAACGACAACATCGTCATCAGAATAAACGGTTTCGTCAGTATGATCGACGGTTACTGATAAGCGGATACTGTTAATTTCAATTTCACGCTTTTGTTCAGTAACGACGTTCACAAAGTTATGGCGTTCTTGTTCGAATGATTCCATCCATGTCTTAAGAGTTGGGACTAATCTGTCATGCTCTACATCAGCAATTGCGTCAGTGAAAATATCAGGGAAACGTTGGCGATAGTATTCTAAAGACTGCGTTACTACTTTAGACAAGTATGCTGTAAGTCCATCTGTTTCGATTAGATTGACTAATGCTTCTTGGTTCTTAACACGACGCCAAAACTTATCTAAGCATGCATGAAGAACATCGCCACGAAGCGCCGCAGATAGTCCTGTTTGCTGCTCTGTAAGATACTTAGCGCTTAGTCTGTGATTGATAAAACCTTTAAAAGGGCAGTGCGCTTGGTCGCGTAATAGTGATGTACCGCCAGAAGCTTTATCGTTTACATTAAATGCCGGTGCAAAGTCATCAATAACAAATTCTCTTAATGATGTGCTTTGCATTAAATTACTGTACGCAAGGTAAGGTTCATCACGATCAATAACATTCTTCACTTTAGCAAGTTCAGTAATAATGTTCGACGGTGATTTTTCGCGGTTGTCTTGTACTTTAGGGTAACTAAAGATCACTTCTTTTGCTTGCGTTAAAATCGCTTTTGTCATCGCAATTGCGTAATCACATTCTTGCTGAAAGCTTGAGTGTGGTACATCCGATTCAATTTGCTTTTCTTTTAGGATAAATGGGTTCGGGTTTGGTGATTTTGGCCATACTTCATCCGTTAAGCCCATCACCCAAACAGCATCAAAAGGTAGGTTGCTTGCTTCATACTCTGAAAGAATGGTAATTGTACTTGCGCCGCTTGCAGGTTGGAAACTGATGTCTTTAATAAGCTTGTTAAGCTTTACAAGCCCTCTTGATAGAGTAAGTGACTCAGACACTCGGATATTGGCAAAGTCCACCAGCCAGCCATTGTCAGCGTCAAATAACATTTTCTCAATTTCAGTGTCTGTTACGGTTGCATTAGCGCGTTCACCTAATCCCCAGATTGCATAAACTTCTTTTACAAAACTAACAATGTCGCTAGGCGTTAGGTTAGATTTTGGGTAATAGTCATAAAAATCAGCAAATCTGTTCCAGCGTTCAGCAAAATCTTTACAGAAGAAATGATTCGTTTGGCCATTAAGAAGCTCTAGATTGATTTGATCATTGATGTAATTCCAGTTCATGTTAGGAGAACCTTCTTTACGAAAAACAGCTTCAAGCTTAGCACGGCGAATATGTTCCGACTTGTAGCCACCAATGAATGGATTACGAAGCAGTGCGGAAATTTCATCGAATGAGATTTTTTTGCCGGGATTCATGAACATTAATTTAATGAGCGTTTTAATTAATGGGCGCTCTGTGATCGCTGTACCAAGTGAAATACGGTATGGGCGATCACAATTCTCTAATGGGGTGTACATCGATTGTCGCACTAGCGTGTTATCGAAAATGCGCAAAACGTCCGATTGGTAATTAACAAGATCGGGAATAAAAATACCAATTTGTTGATTTGGGTTATCTTTATACTTTTGTTTTGCCCATTCAGCACAAGCCGTAATCTCATCAGTTAAGCCATTAAATGTTTCGCACTTAAATGTGTTTTTTTCACATGGGTTAAGTGAGGTAATGTTGGCGTGGCCATTCGTGCATAAGTGGTAGAATACGCTTTGTTGCAATGCGTCAGGGTAGCTGAAACCATAGAATGTAATTGACGGTAGACCAACGGCGTTATCGCGGATCCATTTGCTTACAATCGCATGTTGATGTGATGGTAGCATAGCATTCATTTCAGCTAATCGTGTGCGTAGAATATCTGCCCACTTTTCCATCATTTCAACTTCAATAGGGTGGTTTTGTTCTTTATCTAACGTTAACTTCACACGATAAAGAATACTTGTGTCGTATGCTTTGCTTGCTAACTTGGCAACTGACTCAATATTAATAAGTCGATTAACTTCATTTTGGTTTTCATCCCATTCATTGATGATGCTTTCCCATAGTTCCTTTTGCTCTAATTTAGACAAGATATAAACATCAGGATTTTGAGCAAGGGTATGCTTACTTTCTTGCCAGATATTCTCAATAAATTTATCCCATGCGACAACATTTGGATAAGGTTCGTTAGCTAAGCGATGCGCTTCGCGAATAGCAAAGCGTTGTCTATGTGATGCAGTGATGATTAATGCACCAACGTTAACATCTGGATTAATAAATTTATGTAGAATAGTCATCTTAAGGTTCCATCAGGAATTTTTGTTAACTGAATAATATCATGCAAATAAAGATAAATCAATAAATATCTTTATTTGTAACATATAGCCAATCCTATTAAAGGGCGCTCGATACTGCGCTCTGTTATTTACAGATCTTTTTCTAGTATTTCATTATAAAGTGCATATAAAACATCAACGGGCTTTGATACCTTATTAGGTGATTTAACATTTAAATGAAATTTTTCTTTTGCAAGTATCTTTACCTGCTGACCTACTGAAAAGAATATTGCATACAATAAGTTCAGTGAGACTATATAGAAAATACAAATTAGGATGTTTACACCATTATTCTCAAGAAGGGTCATTAATGTTCCTTGAAATGCAAAAAGAGGAAAACCAATAATAATTAAGAAAAAAAGGATTGCGATGGTACATACATTGATAATATGAAGTCGCGAAAATGAACCTCTATTACTATTCCCCGCACCAAACCCTTTATTCCTATTAATAGGCGTATTACAGAAGAAACCTTCTATAAAAAACATTGTTGAAAACAGGCATGAGAATGTTAGTTCAAATATCATAATTTAATCCCTTTATTGTCATTAGAAGAAAGTGGATCTGTCTGCTGTTTGTTTGATAATTACTTTAAAAAATCGCTCTGGTTTAATCTCTTTATTATTATCGATACGTAACACTTTGATTCGAAGAGTTTGTCCAAGGGCCATACCAGTACAATAAAGATAGTTAAGTAACAATATGCTTACCATAATGAAACTACCGACATAAAAGAAAAATGAAATAACATTATCGTTTGACTCGCTGGCGAACAGCATAACGATTGAAACTAATGCTAGTATAATGAATGTGACGATAGCAAAGAAGTTGAATAAACTAACGAGTGATAGGGAAAAACAGTCGCTTAAATCAGTTGTTTTACGCTTGTATAAAGTGCCTAACACGATAGATAAAATCAGTGTACAAAAGGCGGTAACTAGAAGTTTTTCAATAATAGACATCTTAATATACTCAATGTTGTGTTGTTCAAATGGTATCAAGACAACTATCGAGCGGCAAGTTTTTTACTTTATATTGTCAATTTAAAGTAAAATGTATTAATATTTCAAGAATAACGTTTTGCTGTTTGTTTTAGAAACACACATAATACATAAGGTTTTGATATGGCTATCTTTTCTGGTGCTGACAGTAGTACAGTGCAGTTTTACATGTTCACCATTGCAATCATCGGGTGCTCCGTGTCAGGGTTATTATTGTCATTAACGCCACAAGATAATCTAACCAAGAAAGACCAATTTTCACTTAAACTGTTTACTTACTTCTTCCCTCTTTTATTGGTATCAATGAATATTTGGCTGTTTTCTGCTTATTTTGATACAGAAACCCCATTGTTCGAAGGTCTTTCAGGGTTGTTTTTCGTACTGGCGTTATGGTCCCTTTATGCAGCTATCTGTGTCAGGAAGTCTGTCAAAGAACATCAAATTAAAAAATTTATAAGACTAAACTTATTTGTATGGTGCCTACTTTTAATACCCATTGTTCTCTCTGCGGACCATGATGAAGTAAGCAAAACGCTTATTAAGTTATTTTTACTCACGAATGTAGGTGTTTTGGTGTTCGCCGGTGTTATAAGGCTGAAAGAAAACTCTTTTGCAAATAAGGGTGAAAATCTTCTTAGGTTTGTATTAAGTTCAACTTTCATTTATTTGTTAACAATAACTGTGTTATATGAACTGACCGGTGATGAATTTCTTTACTCTATCAACTTTGCAATTTTGTCTACTGCCCTTGTAATACTGATGCAGGGCTCTGTTTTTATGATTTTTATCTTCGATACAATCGAGAAACATAAAACAGAATCTTATACAGACTATTTAACAAACATCCCAAATCGCCGTGCGTTTATTAAAAAGATGAATGAGTTAGTCGATTCAAAAAAGAAGAGCGCAAAATTGCGTTCTGGGGTCGTCGTTGTTTGTGATATCGATCACTTTAAAAGAGTGAATGATAATTATGGCCATGATGCCGGTGATCGTGTGTTGCAAAAGTTAGCAGGCATATTACGCAGTTCTTTGAGAAATATGGATTACTGTGCAAGGCTCGGTGGTGAAGAGTTTGCGATATACCTTGATGATGTAAATGCAGAAACTGCTTTAATTGCGTTAGAACGTATTCGAAAAACAGTTGAGTCCGAGTCTGTTCTTATTGAAGGGTATGAGATAAGTGTGACGATGAGTTTTGGGTATGTCGTTACAGAGCATACCTATAACATCAATGTTTATTTAGAAGAGGCGGACGTTGCGCTGTATGAAGCTAAAAGTAAGGGCCGAAATCAAATAGTAAAATTCGCAGGTTTAAAGTCAAAATTCAAGAAGCATAAAGCAAAAGCGTAAGGGTATATAATGTGCAAGTTGTTATTCTCCGTTATTCCATTGGTATTTTCTATATTCGTTCATTCAAAGAGTGTCAGTTTGAGTTATGCTGAATTAGCTAGTTTGCAGCTGCCACATAAGAGTTTTCCTAGGTATTCGGCGTTCTTTAGTAAGGGGGAAGATCGCAGGTTTCTGGAAAATGATTATAAACGCGCTATTTTAGAGTACATGTACCCACAGATTGTTAATATTAATATTGGCTTTTTAAGGTTACAAAATACAGTTAGAACATCGACTCTATTCTCAAGTTCGATGAGAGAGATGTGTATAACCTATAAAGTTAAATGTTCGCGATATAACTATAAAAGTAAGCTCATAAGTGTACTTAATCCAATCGAACCGGGCGAAGTAATGGCGCATATGATAGTACGCAGTCGTTGGTTAAAAACCATGTATTCTGACAGGGGGAATAATTGGTTTAATTTAACCTGTCACTCACCCCAGTGCGGTTTTACGTTGTATGACCAACCGGATGGTCAGCATATTCGAAGTTTGCATAATGTCTATCAAGGCATTTATGAAATGATGAAAAATATGCTGTCTAACCCTAATCTAAGGATCAAAGAAACTAAACGTTGGTTAGTTGATGAAGTAGTTGATGAAAGTTACATTAAGCAATCGTGGTATGATTATCGGCAGTATATCGAGATAGAAAACGAATACTCCCTGAAAAGTTATAACGACAAAATGTACAAGCATTTCCTCTCGGAACAAGTTTAAATAGATTCTGTTTAAGATATAGTTCTAGACTCTCATTCGCATATGGAACCGGTTTGAGAGCGAGTCCTACTATTCAGCTAGTCATACAATGGCTAGCTTTTCTTTTAAATGGCCATTGCTCATTGTAGTTCATCTCTGCTTAGTTTATATTTGGCTTGTTTCGCCATATAAGTAACAAGAACGGAGTCTAAGTTGAGCGATAATGACCGCATCATTGAACACAAAAATCCCCTAACTATACCTTCAGATAGCGCTGTTAGTACTCACCTAAGCAATGTAATTTCATTCCACGCTAAAATGAATGAGTATGGCCTGTCCTTTAAGGGAGCAACCGTTCTTTGTTACATCCTTCAGAATGAAAACTGCACACTGTTTGACTTAAGCGAAGCGGGGATAGCAGGTGAACATTATGATTCTATGAGCTCATTATTTAGAAGCTGCAAGCCAACTGTTCGTGAGTTGTTGGATAGTAAGTTATCCGGTAAAAGGGAAATTGGGAAAATCTTTACGCTAACGATAATGGGCAGGGAAATAGCGTTAGAACTTATGCGTACACTAAGTGGCGAAAAATAACTGACTTGTTATAGGGTATAGGGTACTTAAGTTTGATGAAATGTAGTTAAAAACCCAATATCTTTTTTTGTTGCAAATATGATTTTAGTCAGTTATAGTAAGTTCCATAACGATATTATTTATAGATAAGGTTTAGCATGAGTAAGTCAATATTTGCATTTTTCAACAAAGAGGGTGTCGCCGTGACACCGGTAAAAGCTATTTTTAGTTACTGCATTTTAGACCTTATCATCCAAGCGCCGTATTACGAGATACATGATGAGTTTTTGGAACTGAAAGATGCTTGTAAGGAACAGGATAAGGACTATTCTGACTCAACTATTATGGGGTATATACTACGGACGAAGCTTGCTAAAGCTAAATGCTTTAAAAAAGACATGACACTGAAAGCGATGAAGTCGCAGCGCCCACTCCATTATCGCGATAATGATACACAAGAGCTTCATTGGGCAAGTGCCCAGCTCATAGAGGGTGATGCGCACGTTAAGCCTTATGCAGTCTTGTGTGAGCCAGTAGCAAGTGATGCTGATAATTTTGAAATTGTTGACAACATTGATTGCGCATTAGAGTGTATGGCGAAAAACTTTACACCAAAAGACAATCAAGATACGCCAATTAGTGTTGGTGGATTCAACTTTACTTACCGCAACTTCTTTGGTGCAAATGAAATGTATTTGTATCGTTCAACTGCTATCGAAGATGAAAATGTACTGGCCAGTAAACTTTTATATCGCGCACAGGATGCTGATGAAGAATTCTCAGAATGGCGACGACGCTGCTTGCATGCAGCAATGCGAGAAGAAATTCTTAAGCGTTCTGACATACCGAAATATGGCTTTACGACATTAACAGCCGAAGATGGCGAAGAGATCTCTGTACCAACATTACCTCTGACTATTTGGGCGTTAGATCGCGTTTCTGAGTGCGAAAAGGCCAAAGAACTATACAAGCCAGTCTCTTCTATTGGTATGAAAACACGAAATGATGATCCTTACCATACCGATTGGGCTATAGGTGCGGGACTATCACTTGAATATCGTGAGGTCAGAAAGTTTGAAGATGCGGCCTACAAATGGGGATTCGAACGCCAAGTTGAATGTATGGATGTTGAACATCATATTTTATCTCGTGCTGGGGTTGTGTCAGGTCGTGTTTTTCATGGAACACCTGAAAATGCAGGGGAAGTGGAAAGTGGCGATATATTGATTTTACCTAAGGGTTCTCAAGAGTATCATGTTCATGCTGTTAAAGCGTGTGGTAAAGGTAAGGGTGGCGTTATCTGCGAGCAGGGCAGTCAGGTAGTTCACTTAGTAAAAGTGAGTCGTGAAATGAACTATGGCATACTACGTATCGAAAAGGCGTTGAGCATGTACCCACACGGTACTTATATTCAAATGGATACCAATAAAGGTACTGTTCGTTTTTTAAGTGATGCCGAGATTGTTAAGCTGCAAGGGCTCAAGCTCGTTTAATGGACTTAGTGGTATTATGGCATACCAACCTACTCTAAATTACAGGGGATAACTCATGGCATGGTGTGTCATTGATGAACAATTAGTGTCTCTTATTGCTAAAATGGTGGGCAATAAGAAAGTGTTGGAAGTGTGCGCTGGGAGTGGGGATTTAGCGTATGAATTAATGGGTGTCGGGGTTGATATCCATGCGACAGGTAAAATTTTATCATTAAATGAAACTGCGCGTGATTTTGTTGAAGATATCGATGCTGCTAGTGCTGCTCGAAAATACAAAGGTCAGTATGACTTCTTACTTGTCAGTTGGGCCATTTCAGATGACTCATTTTTACAAGCGGCCGTTGTCGCAAATGTGCCGATCATTTTCGTAGGTGAGCTATATCACGAACACCCTATGAACAAGACGAAAACGTATAGCGGAACGGCAAGCGATAACTATTTTGTCAATACCATTGATTTGGCAGAGCCTGTTCAATTAAAAAAGGGACACCTTTCATTTCATCAATTGAAAAACAAGATACATCTAGTAACCCAACCGGCTTTGAATTTTTATGAGTGGTCTGATAGGCGCCAGTTGCTTCTCGATATTGAAAATTATAATCGAGGCTAAGATCTAGTATTAGTCAGAATAGATTCTATCTTTTTAATGCTTAAATGCAATAGTAAATGTATACTCTTCAAAACAATGACAATAAGGTTCATGAGATGAGTTACATTCTACTATCAAGCTTTAATTTGCCGACACCAGATAAGCTAAACCCAAAAGAAGTGTTTAAAAATCGGCATGATGCGAGTGCCATTGAACTCCTTAATAAGTTTTGGTACATATCTCAAGTTGCTGAATCGAGTAATTTAGTTAGTAACAGCTCAGAGCAAAAAATATATAATAACCGATTCAGCTTGAACTTTATAAAAGGGGTGGATTGTCCACAGCCTTATAATGGTATTTTAATAACTTCAATGTTACCGGCCAATGCATTCATTCGCAAAGTGTTCGGTACGCCACTAGATTTAGATCGTGTGGAACAATTTCTAAATGATTTAGATATCGATTTCACAAAACCAAACTTATTGCTTGCTCAAATATTGCCTGCTTTGTTTGATGATGCAAGAGTATCTCAAGGTCGTTCTGAACCGATCATCGATGTTGACGATAGAAAGCTTTCCAACTGCTATCCTTTGATTGTTCACTTAATGCGCGAACTTTACTACTTTGTAACAGATGCTGACGGTGAGGAACAACTGGAAGCAATTAGAGAGCGATTATTAAACTTATTTTTTATGTTTTATACGACCAGTTTAGAAAATTGTGAACTATTGTCGTTACATGGAAAACACCCGTCATACTACGTTAACTTAGATGGTTATTTTCACATGGCCTTACGAGATTTTGCATTAGATGGCTTTCATGTTGAATATCAATCAAGCGTTACTAATAAGTTAGTTCAAATTGATAACAAACATTACATACCTGAATTACTTTATTTCTGTGAGGGGGTGGGTCTTAAAGGAGAACACTATGCCTCGTCATTCGATATCTTAAATGCCATACATTCAATAACCGCTATATTTTCAGTGCTGAATAGTAACCCTAGAACCAACCTTTCTTTGTTGACAGGTGAGGTAGAAACGAGATTCGAATCTCTTTTATGTAGTTGTCATCCTGAAATCTTGTGCCATATTATCTATGAAGTGTATAACCTTGATGAACATGTGACACGAAAGTTGCTTATAGCTGTCATTGAAGATTTAATTACAAAAAATAGCACAGTAATGCTCAGGCTCTCTTTTTCTAGCATTTCAATGCATTTGGATACGAAACAATGGCTTTTAGGTGTTTTGGATAAAGCATCAAAGCGCGAGATTCAGCCACGAGTAGAGTATAATCTTAAGCGGTGGAAACTGTTGATTTCAGAAGAACATTTTGCGAATAGTGTTTATTTTAATGCTGCCAAAAAGAACTCAGATTTACTAAGTTATGTCATGATCCCCCCAGAGTTAGTAACGGAAATCATCAAGCAGGATAGTGTTTATTTACTAGAAATACTGCTTGAAGCAAAACCTGAGCTCTTCGCCACTTATTTTAATTCTCCATGGACAACAACGTTAAGTAATAAAACTGCATCAGATGAAATGAACCACTTTCTTGCAGAACAGTTCAAGTCGCTAAATCCTAACCTATCATTTAGTGATATAACTAAATTGGCATCTGGGTCATATAAAAATGCTAAAATGATTCTGGCTAAGTCTTTTGGGGGGACATTTGATGATATGGTCAGTTCAGATTATGTAATTAAAACAATAAAAGAACTTGATATCATTCTAGATGTGTTTGAACTTAGCCCAACAAGAGCTTTAGAACGTGCTGGTAGCCCTGTAGTTAGGAAAAGGTTGCTTAAATACATGATAGGTTAAATTACAAGAGAACATCCATACAAGTCTACTGGTGACCTTATTTTGCAAGCGCTGATAAAAACCTTTTTGTCGAGGTGTTTAATAGTCAGTGTAAGGGTACTCGAAGAAAGCAGGATGCGGATTACATCCAGTCTTTGTGTGAGCAATTTTCAGGCATACTAACGAGCGAAGATATACTGTCTGCTTTCGGGAAGTATCCTTTTTGAAAAGTACATGAGAAAACTTTCTTAACAGCAATATTGATTTATAAGAATATCTCTTTATAGTATTAACTAAACAACTCCATGGAAATTAAAATTATGTCTCTGTTTAAAGGCTGGAAACCGAATCAAGCATCAACTGTTTTTATTCGATTTTACTTGATCGACACTCGGGCCTTTATTGGCAAGAAAAATAATCAGCTGACCATTCAAGGGGGTGATAGGCATGAGCAGCTGATGATCAAAAATATTCTTAATAGACATGAGATCGAGTTATATGGCCTTTCTTTAACTCAACTTGGTAATGAACTAAGTCGTCGTAATTTAATAGCTGGCAGTAATAGCCACAATTCATCACAAGACCGATACATACCTAATCGACACAATAGTGATAATGTAGTGTCTATTTTTCAAAACAAAAGTCCTACAGATTTGGCGCATGAAGCTAACGGCTTAGATCTGTATACCGCACCATTTAAAAGTTCTACATTAAATAATTGTATTGTTACTATCGATAGTCGAGAACCGGTATCATTGCTTAGCCTATTTCATGAATCAAAGCTGCCAGAGCATGCTATTACCCGAGCGACATTACCTCTTGGTGACATTCAAATAGTAGATCCTCGAACGGGTGATATGTTACTTATTGAGCGAAAGACTGTTAGCGACTTTAAACAGTCAGTCGTCACCGCGCATGCACACGACCAAGCCGAACGCTATTATAATGAAATGTACAGGATGAATGCGCAGGGTCAACGAATGAAAGTTATCTGGATTGTAGAATCTCAAGATAATGGCCAAAAGGGGTTGTATGATGCTTTGCCTCAAGTGCAGAATGTGGACGGTATGATTGCTTACCTAACCGGTATTTTAAATCAGTCGGTCATACAATCCTTTAATATAAACCATACGGTCTATATTGCATTAAAGCTTGCTCAGTGTTTTATAGAGCAGGAATTATTCTATAAACTAAAAACGAATGCGCCTTTGGCAAACAGAAAGAAAAAAGAACGTACCTCGCTACCTACTATTAGTAATGATGCAGGTAATGATCATGGTGTTAATCGCGCAGTTAATGATCTAGCTTCCCAGCTCGCTTATATACCTTCACTAAAAAAGAATGTTGCAGTTGAGCTCGCAAGTACCGGGCGAAGCTATAAGCAAATCATTAACATGACTGTTAAAGAATTGCAGGCCATTAAGGGCGTAGGGCCCAAAAGTGCTCAAGACATTTATGATGACTTTAACAAGGTCTAGTTATGTATTTTAATTACTGGTTATTTAATTGCTGTAATAACGAGATATATCTAATGGCGGGGTAGTTGAATCGAACTGTTCAAAAGCAGTTCATTGACTAGGCCCTCATTAAATCGTTGACAGTTAAGATGCTCAAGAACATTACAAGTTAAGCATTCAGGCAGTTCACATCTAAGGCTACGAAGGGCCTTATTTAGCTTTTAATAGAAATCGTTTGTTTTACTCGACAACATTTGGTTTATTTTATAGAAAATCTTCGAGAAAACCCTGTGATAAAATGAATATGTAAGAGAGTGCCTTGTTTGTGGATGTAGTAACTTTGTCAATAAAAATTGAGCAAGATTCACTGGTAGTTCAAATTAGAACAGGTTGTGGTCAATTTAAGTCAGATATGTACTTTTTACGATTATCGGATGGTCGATTGATTACCTCTGAGAATCAGTCATACAAGCTCATTCCTGAATAGTTCGTAAATGAAGTAGAACGACACATGAAAGCAACCAAGGCTGAAGAGGAACATGGGTAGAAAGAGGGCTACAGTATAAAAGGTAGTCAGAGTAAAGTAGGGTTTATTATTGATGGTTCAGATATCGTTGGAACCCCTGATGTCCCATTTTTAGTATCGGTATTGCGTCATGAAGCTTGAACTTTGGAAAGAATGGTTAGATTCGGCGAATTTTCAGTTTGATGGCAATAAACCTATTTCAGTCATGCATTCGATTCGAGGGCGCGAGCTTATAGAACGTGTTATCAACGGGCTCAAGTATGGATTTACAGCATAATGGAAGTTTTTAGAATAGCGCCGGAAGAATTCAATAATGGGAGCAGCTATTTATCTGGCCATGGGGGAATGATAGCAGAAGGTCGTTGACACCATATCGGAACGCCGGTAGACTACACGGCATCGTCAATAGCACTTGCAATGCTAGAAAGACAAATAAATGATCCGCAAGAAATTATAAAAAGAGATTTGGTTCCAGTTATTATAAAAATCCCGGACAAGCTGAAAATACTACGAATTAATGCAGTCGATCTAAAAAGTGACTGGAATGTATTCCCATATTCTAAAGAAATACAAATGATAGGCTCAAAATTCTTATCAGAGAAAAAATCCGCAATATTACGGGTTCCATCTAGCTTGTGTGCTGGAGAGTATAATTACATTATCAACCCAATGCATCCTGATGCTAAATTTATCAAATCTTCTTATCACCCTTGATACTGAGTATCAGAGAACTCGTTCTATTAAAGCGACTGTGTTTAGTGTTCATACTTACCTCCAGATAATCTATATAATAAGCAAAAAAAATAGAGGAAGTAAATTCCTCTATTTGTTATAAGTTAACCATATATTGTTTCTTAACTTTACGCTGCTTCCAACTTCTCAAGTGCCTAATACTAAGGTCATCCCATGCGGTTACAAGCTTCGATTTCCCTCGTTTAGCGCGAATACGTGGCGCACTGTCATCAACAATACAAGCATCATACTGACGACGCTCATTGGTTGATTTAGGGTGGCGATACCACTTGTAAATTAAATGGTCTGGTGTATGAATGAATTTTTTCATCCACTCATTACCCAAACGCTGCTGCTCAAGCACACCTCTGTTTTCAGGACTAATACGCCCATCCATCCACCAGTTATAACGTGTCCGTATTGAACGCGGTTTCCAGTAGTCATTAAAATCAATCGGGTCGCCCAATTCATCTGTAACTTTGGAAACTATCCGCAAACTGTGTGCAGAGTGTATCGCTTTTGCTTTTGCTACACGGGCATTAAAATCATCATCAGTATCCGATAAATAACGTTTCGGAAATTGTGAGCGATAATAATAAAACCAGCTGACATAACAAGAGCTTTCTTCAGCTTCGCCAAGAGTACGAAATTTATTCTCACAGTGAGCGCATTGGTACTTAGGCGTTTTGTCAACAAAAAAACTTGTTCTGTTTAATTTGTATGACTCATAGTTATCAAAAATATTACGTTCGCCGTTAGGCAGAATTTCAATAATTTTGGGAACAAAAGGGGTTACTTCGAACATGACTTTCTCCAACTAAAAGATAGTTAGAAAAATGTCATTAAACCTTTCATGGCGAATTTAGTCATAAATTTTCCTTAATAGTATTAAGAAGTCTCATAATAACAAAAGTGGTAATTTTTGTCTATCTTTTTATGTAAGTAACAGCTTGTTTTTACATAAGCTGTTACTGATTAAGAGATATAAATGTTACTTAAAGGCTTTCAGGTATCTAGTTACGTATTGTGAAGGCTGGTTACCTACAGTATCGACAAATCGTGTTTTATAAACGCCGGGAGGAAGGTATTCACTTGTAGCAGTAAAACTACCACTGCTATAGATAATATCTAACTCTGCAACGACTTCATTATTTATATTTTCAATAACATATTTATAGTTATTTCTGTAAGAAGAGTCAGCACGTGTATTCCATTGAAATACAGCCTCTATGATAGATTCTTCCAATATTTCAAAGGTAATAGATTCTTGCATATCAAATGTTGGATCGAGGGGAAGACCACCTGTATTAGGGTATTTTCGTATAACATCACCTTCTACTATATAGTTGAAGTTAAGATATTGAAGACCATGATCGGTGGCACCTGTGTATTTATGTATAATGCCATCAGTAATATAAGCGTTGGTGAGGTCAGAGATAGCAATTCGATTTCTATTCTCTGGGAATTCAGGTCGGTCTGCGGGAGTGACTGTAATTTCTGTAATATCTGTGCCGCCACCACTTGGAGATGTTTGAGGTGCAAGTCTGTATTTACCGGCCATCAGCTGAACGTCAGTTTCATAGTGTGTATATGGCATATCGGCACCTAAGACGTCTTTTTTTGGAGACAAAGGAAAAACCTTTGTACGATATATAAGCTTACCATATCGATCATAGAAAGCATCATTATCGAGGGTTTCGAGCATAATATGTCGGCTCTGATTTGAAAGGTTATAATCACGATCAGGAATGTCAATTCTTAGAATTCCTCCATTTTTGATGGTAATATCAATATATGCCGTATATGAATCATCTTCATCAAAATATTTACGATCATGCAATTGAATAAAGTCAGAATTTGTATTGCCATCAACAAGTAATTCAAAACTTTTAAAACTATTATCTTCGATTATATTGACATCTTCACCTGTAATAACCTCAAAGAAATCATCAATGATAACGTTTGTATCAGGCATGTCTTTCGCAGGCAGTACCTCAAGTTCTTTAAAATAACTTATATAATTTTGATAACCGGCACTAGAAAGCCCATGTCTTTCACTGTAATTCGAAACTTTATAGTTACCGGGAGGCAGCGTCGCGTCTACATAGACAAAATCTCTAGAATTAGTTCCACCCGCATTATTCGTATGGAACTTAATAAGTCCGGTTTTACTTATAAGCTGTCCGTTTTGGTTGTATAATGGGCCACCATCCATGTTTTCGAAAAGCAGAGGTGAGTAATTTTGATAGGCATTTTGTAAACCAAAATCGCTATCTCCCCCAAGCACTCTGAATGTAGAATAATCATCAAGTGTAAAATCAAGATGATCATCAGGATACACATTGAAATTAAAAATAATACCGTCTTTATTTCCGGTAAAAACAGAACCATCAGTCAAGAATTCAAACGGGTAACCAGTATGATATTGTCTTCCGTAATTTATATTAGATGATGGTAGGAATGTTACATTACCGTAAGATGAAGGTGTCGGGAAAGATGCAATAGGCACATCACTTGGAGCTGCAATAAAAGCATCTGTCTTGCCACCCCCTGTAATATTATCATTATCGTCGTCATCTGTATTATTATCGGTATCGGTGCCAGTATCAGATTTTACAAGTTTACTATACCCTAATGGGAATCTGTAATTATACCCTTTATACGTACTTGAAGGTGTTGGGGAGAGGAAATCACCACTCTCTAAATCGGGCTCTGATGCATTAGAGTGTAAGCTAAAAAGAGTTAATGCGCCCAGCATGGATGCAGTAACTAAATTTCTGTTTATCATATAAAACCTTATTAATAGTTAAAGTGCTTTTATTGTAATATGATTACTGTTTATTGTGCAAATATAACAACAAATAAAGAGATAATCAGGAAAGCATACATGGAAAATTTAGAAGCGGTAATGGACGAAAACGTTTTGGGATCTTTAGTCTCAGAGTTAGGCAATCAATCGGCAGAGAGGGGGATTTCTATTGATAGCCTACATAAGGGCGTAGGGCCCAAAAGAGCTCAAGACATTTATGATGACTTTAACAAGGTCTAGTTATGTATTTTAATTACTGGTTATTTAACTGCTGTAATAACGAGATATATCGAATGGCGGGGTAGTTGAATCGAACTGTTCAAAAGCAGTTCATTGACTAGGCCCCATTAATTCGTTGACAGTTAAGATGCTTAAGAACATTATAAGTTAAGTATTCAGGCAGTCCACATCTAAGGCTACGAAGGGCCATATTTAGCTTTAAATAGAAATCGTCTGTTTTACTCGACAACATTTGGTTTATTTTATACTGTACGTATTGTCTGAAAAGTCTCAATTACTGTTTCAGCATAGAGTTATTACGCATGTCGCAGATATTTTTGTGTGATGTATTTGAAACTATTTTATGGGTTGGTCAATAAAGCTAAACTAATATTAAGATTGATTATTGGAGTTTACATGGCAGGTATGGTCAAGCAAAAACTAGCATTATTGCTAGTGGAAGCCTTATCGGATAAAAACGCGATAGACTTCGATCCTAATAAATTACAATTACAGCGACCAACAATGAATAATGATTGTGCTAACTGGTGCAGCACAGTACCAACACGATCAGGAATAGGTATTGAAGTCTTTGGCTGGAATACGATGACTGAATGCGTAAAGTATGGTTTATCTTTATCGAACGCACGAGGTTTTTATGATGTTTATGCAAAGCTGCCGTAATTTTTGAAAGCAATGATTTATACGGTCCCAATTGAACTTCTTATCGAAGATTAACAATAAGTTGAACCGAACCAATTAAGTTTATGGAAGGTAAAAATGAACCTTGATATTACATTAAATAATTACATCGCTTCTCCTTTATCAGCGAAAAAAATGGAAGAGTTCAAAGAAATTCGTAGAAAGGCAATGGAATTTCAGTCCACTATTTTGAAATATACGTTCCCTTTCTTTGCAATACCGTATTTACAGCTTATTTATTTCTTTCAAACGCAGGAACATGGGTTATCAGAATCGTATGTTTTAGGTATCTTATTCTCCTCAGTTTTTATACTAGCTTACTTATACTTTGTTTTTGGCGAACTCATCGTTGTTAAACTGTCAGATAAGAAATTTAAGCATAAAATTAAGATCGATGGTGTATCTTATTGGGATGAAAATGATTTTATTGAAAGTTCTATTGACGCGAGTCACCTTAAACGCTCTCAATTAGGCAGAACACTCTACGAAAACATTTTAAGCTCAAATAGACAACCTTATGGCTTTGAAGCGAAGATTATTAACCGGTTATGTGTTGGCAATTCTAATAAAGTGAATGTTCCGTAAAATGAATATGCGTTATGTCATCTTATAGTTCAAATTTATGTCATCTTATGGTTCAAATTTATGTCATCTTATGGTTCAATTTTATGCAACCTTATGGTTCAAAAATAATGTAAGCCTTTGATTTAAAAATTATGTCATCTTATGGTTCAATTTTATGCAACCTTATGGTTCAAAAATAATGTAAGCCTTTGATTTAAAAATTATGTCATCTTATAGTTCAATTTTATGCAACCTTATGATTCAATTTAAAATTCAAAGATAGTAGTAACACTGAGTAAAATTCATACATATAAAGGTGAAAGATGAGTAATAAGTTTATCGTATTTGATAAAGATCATGTATGGGGTATTGGCGACTCAGAAGAAAAGGCGATTGCTGAGGCAAAATCATGGTATGAAAACGCTGATGGAGATTACGAAAGGGATAGCGCCTCTGGGAAGATACACGTTGCGCCATGCAGTGAGTTAATTATCAATCACATTGAATCACAAGGCGGTAATAACGTGATGATCATAAAGAACAATGCGGGAGAAGCTATACTAGTGAGCCGCACTCCAGTTGAAACCGTCCACTAATAAAACATATGATAAATTACTGGTGTACAAGCCAGTATTTTGTAACTAAGACAATAACTTTTGCTAGCCCTAACGACGACAATTAAGAGTGATTATGACTTATCTAACGTTCCACAAATCAGGAAAACAAACTTTTCCTGATCAGCTTAATCAAAACGAACTACTTAATACTGAGGTTAGCCCTACAAGTGTTATTGAGAACTGCTACTATGGCTGCAATTCTTCTATGATCCCAAATTTCGGCGTAACAAGAAACGATGAGTTTGTTATCAATTTTGAGACAGATTCAGACGTAAAACACCTCGGATTAGGTATCATTGTGTTGCCAGTAAATAATGCTGTTAATTACCTGACAGCAACTTTTAAAAGCGACAATAATTCAAACTTGGTTTGTCCTGACAAGCTAATGTCGTTTATTGAGCAAGTTAATGGCTTTGAACGATTTCATCTGTTGACACAAGTATTCGCAGCTAATTTGAATAAACAACATGAGTCATATAATGGCCTACCTGTTTTTCAGTGTAAGGTAAAAACAGTTATTGATGGATTGCCATTACTAAATTACTTACTCGCCATATTGCCTGACACGTTCACTTCAAAAGAGCAGGAGGCAGCATTTAAAAAGGTCAAAGAACGACTACTAACAATTTATTTAACTTACTACACTCGGAATGAATATGTAAGAGAGTGCCTTGTTGGTGGAGGTAGTAACTTTGTCAATAAAGATTGTCAATTATTTGCAGTAATGGATCGGTTCCTAGACATAAATCCAACAACTGAGAAGTTACATAACAGGCTGTTCACCAAAAGCCGAAAAATTGAAAAGGTAAATAAGAATGATACCGTTGAGCTACTGTCGTTTTTAAATTACTTTTCAACTTTAAATTTTAAAAAAATTGAGCAAGATTCACTGGAAGTTCAAAAGCGTATTGTGGACAAAATTATTAGCAGGATCGACACGGCACCTAAATCTTATGTTTCATTACTGCGTGTCGAGCCACATTCAGATGATTATCAAACCGTTCTCGATGAATTTATCGCTAACACAAGTCCTGTCATATTCGTTCATTTCGTGAATGCTATTTTAAATATGCAAGAGCCGGGACCAAAAGAAGCATTAAAAACTCATATAGGATTTAATCTTCTTGAAAATGTCACAACGGCTATGAAATTTTGCCTTACAGATCTGTCAGCTTACCCTCAAGTAAAGGAATGGGTTATTACTCAGTTGAAATCGTGGAGTGGTCGCAACGTTTCAAGTAAAGTTCTATATAATTACCACTCAAATATATCTTCAAAAGCAGCACTTTTCTCTACTGAAATTATGGTGTTTAAAAACATTGATAGCAATAAAGATATCGCAGATTGTATACATATGCCGCATAAAATAATAAACGACTTTGCTGAGTTTAGTTTAAGTGACACTTGCCAAAGTGTACTTGAATTATGGCCAGAATCGATGAGTGAATATTTTAATGGTGGATGGGAAGGAGATCTGAAATCGAGAATCGGAAATGATAATCTGAGTATTCTCAGTCAGGAGTTTGCATCATATTGTAAACTCTTATCATTACAGGATATTCTTTCAATGATATCGAGAAGCACCGAACCAGCAAAAAAAGTAATTAATGCAGCTGTAAAAGGCAGCTTTGAAAATGTCGTCAATGAAGATTTTATTTTATTGACGATAAAAGACTTAGATTCACTGCTTAACGTCTATGAGGCACCTTTAATGAGCTTAATAGACTATGCTGGGAATGAAAAAGTAAAAAATAGAATATTAAAGTACATGTCAGCTTAATATCTTTTTATTGCTTAATTATTTGATGTATGATATGCTTGTACAATAAATCAAAACAACGATAACAAATAGCAACAAGGTTTTTATGAGCGTATCAATGCTACAACACAAAGGGTCAATGACTATTACTAAGGTTGAGGACTGTATCGATTTAAGAAAAAAGATACCTCAGTGCCTGACTTATGATCATGACGTTCTTTTATCTAAACTAGATAACTTTGTTTTTGGTAGTCCAACGCATCATAATAATCAGGTTGAATGCTTGAAATTCAGATTCTGCTTTGATAACAATTTTGATTACACATCTACATTTGCACTAACGAATGATTGGAGTTTAGAACTAATCCTTTCAATCCTTTCAAGAGATGATAAAAAAAATGAGAATGAACGAGTATTAAAGCTCTTATCCTCAATTTCTAATAATGAATGCAGCATGCAGCTTGATACGATTTTACTAAAAGATCCAGCTTTCAGTGACACGACCGTAAAAATTTTCCATTCCTTTGGTCGAAAGTACTTTATTGATGCCCTATTAAAAAGCTTCGACTTTACGCACGAAGACTGCAAATCAGCTACTGATACATTAATCTCAATGTTCTTTAAGCTTATTTCAAATAAGGTGTTCGATGGTTCTTTGGTTGAAACATTTGTAATCGCAACAGAGAAAAATAATGTGTTGCTTGACTACCTTTACGAGAATTTAGATACACTCCCTGCCTGTTGTGTGACGCTTTTACCGGCAATGGCAAATAGTTACTCATTTACTGACTCAGAAAAAGCTACAATCGTTCTTAAGAGGATTTTGGAAGTGTCTAAGGCAACGTATCTACGTACCTTATTAAAAGAGCCAGCAGAGCCGCATGAGAGCGTGTATCTTGTCAGCTTAATGGCCCAATGCAATCAAGATGACTTGGTTTTATTTATTGAGTCAGTCTTAAGCTTGAAATCATCAACAACAAAAGAATTAGTGCTTACTACAATGGCTCATGAAATCCTTCATGATGACTATTTCATCGCAAAACTACTTGCAGCTGATTTAAGTAAGGCACCTAAGGCAAAAGAGTGGATTTCGCGTATACTTGAATTAGAAACTGACAATGAGTTATTTACAAAATGGGACTTTGAGCGACATGCACCTCTGATTGAGTACAAAAATAACACTGTGATAGAGAATAGTTTTATTTTAAATAGCAGGCCATTGACGGTAAGAGGGTTATGCATGCTTCTGGAAGCAGATCAGGTAGAGATGCTAAAAGATATTAAACGTATTAGGCCTCTGGATATTCTCACCTCTTTTGGACATTTAATTATGACTGATATCCATACAGAATTATCTGACAATGCGTGTGATTTTGTTAGTGACTGCATAAAAGTCGCAAATGTAAATCTAAGCTATCAGACAATCACTTCTATGTGGGATAGACATGGTAAAAAGCATCATAAGTTACTAAAGACAGCGTTCAGGGACTTTTTAAATAATCCTTCTAACTTACCAAGTGAACTTCTATACAAAAAAGAAGTGGTCATGCTTTTAGAATTAAGCGATATGACACCTCGAGCATTAATGAATTTTGCTAAAAAAGACAAAATAAAAGCAGATCTTTTAAAAAGAATATCTGCATTAGATTAATAAAAAAAAAGAGTTATGGTTATATGAAAGAAACAAAATTAAAAGATAAGATAGTTAACATCTTCTCAGATCCGGCAATTAATATCGCTCTTTGCCTGAATATGTTAATAGTGATCGGAGGGGCTGCTTACACTGTAGGTAGATACTCTGAACTTTCAAGGATCCAAACTGATGTGATTTTAAAACAAAGGTCCATAATCTCTCGACAAACCGACATTGTTTTACTTCTAGAGAAAAAAGTATGTCGGCTTGAAAGTGACAGCGAAAACTCGACAAATTGCCTAACAAATGACAGTGAAAATTTTGAAATTGATAGCGATATTCAACCTCAACTTCTTATTGAATAAGTTTTAAATCTCAGTATGGCTGGTGGATTACATGTACTGGTGAGTGCCGGGTATAAGTAATAAATGACCTTATATATGCTATAATAACTGTGTTCTTATTGGTTTATGAGTGCGTTATTATGGCTAAATATAGAATTATAAAGATTAATGATTTGTGTCCTTGGCAAATTCAAAAGCGAGTATTTTTGATATTCTGGAAAAATGTATCTTTAAGTTATAAAGATGCAGAAAGTGCAGGGGAGCGTCTTACTGAACTTATAAAAATAGATAAGAAATTCAATCAATAGTTGAATGTTAGGTCCTAGAAGTTCGCAAATACATTAGCTAACCTCTAGGAAAGAGATCTTATTTGTAATCTTGTTGGCGACCATACTTACGCTGATCTGAGCAAGAATAATCTCTGTTAAACAGATATTTTGGCGGAGTTACGTGTTCTTGATGAAACACAACACAACCAATCCCCATTGCTCTAGCGCTTCTTAGAAATGAACCACAAATTTCGAAGTCTGGATTTGAACTATCAATACTTGCAACAAATGGGTATGTAAAATGAGCTAGGCTATTTTCATTTTTATATAAGCTAGTCCCCAGTTCAAGCTGCTCATTGAACGAGTAGTGGTAATGATATGAACCAAACCTTTCAATCAATAATGGATCATCAAATAAATTCGAATTCTGTGATTTAATGACGATGATCAGCGCATTTTCTTGAATTGCAGAATATAGATTCATTGAACCTTTCTTTACTCCAGCAATACAATTAAAAGAAATATCATTAATTGTTTCATTGAGTAGTTTAGTTACTACAACAGTTTTGTTGTGAGATTTCGAAAGCTGCTTAATAAATGGCAAAATAAGATCGTAAACCTTTTCTGTTACATAAAAAAATCCACCGACAACCATTGCATCATTGAGCGAGTTTTCAACAATAAATTGCGCCTGTTCGTGCTCATTAGCGCAACTTAAACTCATGTGACGTCTTTTTTCTAGATTCTGTAGTTGGTAGTACGGAATATGTTCATTACCATTCAATTGTGATTTTAATGATAAAATATTCAGAAGCTTATCAAACATGCTTATTTCTGGCGCATGCAATCCTATTAATACTTGTACCGCGATATCATCTTGTTCTTTTGATTCTGTAAAGTACAAGGCCAACTTTCTGCGTTGTGTAGTAAATATTACTTTTTTCTGCAACTCACTCAATTCATTATAAAAATAAAATCCATGCTGATGAATATTATTGAAATCAATTGAATCTTGACCATAATATGAATATTTGCTTTCATACTCTTTCTGATGTTTCCATCCAAAAAGCTGAAAGAATAATTCCGTTAGCGTTTCGAGACTGTGAAATTTACGAGTGTGATTTGAAATAAGCTTGATAAACTTCTGTTGTTGGGCGGATAAATCATCATCCTTAAAGAAAATTTTCATAGTAACCTCTTAAAATATTTGTCAAATTGATTATGTAAATACACAATTCTTTGCGCAACAAACAGTAGAAAAAGTGTGATATATATTTGAAATAGACAAACATTCATGTTATCTTTTAATGTATAAAACTAATAAGGTATCTGTAGACGCTATATATCTTTTGATGATATTACCTATATACAATTTAAACACAAAACACAAAAATGATGAGCTTATGAACTTTTTTGTAATTACGGAATAACTATTTTTATCAAAGTTTATCTTTGTACTTACAAAAAAGTTTCTTTTATTACATTATGTTAACTCATTTTGTTGACTTTCTGTGTGATTAGCTTATGATAAATTATCAAAATAAAGATAATTGACGAAATGTGTTAATTAAACAACGAGACAGGATATGAATAAATTCAAACTACTTTTAATTGCTACACTAAGTTTGCCTTTTGTGGCTCATGGAGAGTCTGAATCAGAAGATGAACTTATTGTTAAAGTAGAAACCCAGCCTTTTTTTACAGACTCTCAAGGTGCTACTTACAGCCTTACATGCGAGGTTGAAGCTAAATCACCCGTAATCCTATCCGCTGTGATTGACTCTGAGGTAACCTTCTTGCTACCTAAAGGTAAAATGGTGACTACCGGTGATGTGATTGCAAAGCAAAACACATTTTATAAACAAAATGAGTTAAAGAGAAACGCAATCCTTCTAGAATCTGAAGTTCAGAACAAAGAATACTGGTATAAGGAATTCACAAGGGCACAAAAGCAAGGAAGTCTAATATCAGAAGCAGAACTTGATCGTCTAAAGTGGCAATTAGACCAAAGCCAAAATGAAGTATCGCTTATAAAAAATGAGATAGCTAAGCTCAACTATCAATTAAGTAATTCTGAATTAAAGGTGACCGGTAATTATGAAGTGTCAGAACATTACACAAGATTAGGGCAATTCATAAACAGAGGTGAAATGATTGTAGCCCTAACCCCCTTAGATGGTAATGAATTAGTCTGCAATGTGCCGCTTTCATCAGAAGTTGTTAATAGCTCAAATCTAGTTTTTAAATACAACAACACGTTGCTTAACTTAGATAGAACAGCAACCATTGTAGACTTAGAAACTCAGTCTAGAAAAATTTACCTTAGTCTAAAAAATATTCATGAATTAAATGTAGGCGAAAGGGTGGATGTAAAAGCAATTTCGATTGATGCCAATACTGCAAAGATTCCTTCGGCAGCTATCAATTATTCATCTACTGGAGAAGCCTTTATTTGGCTAATAAATGGTGATGTTGCAAATAAGGTAAAAGTTAATTTACTTGCAGGAACATCAGGGAATGTCTTAAGTGTTACAGGAAATCTACCTATTAATGGTGATGTTATTGTTATGAGTGATCTACAAATTGAAGATGGTTCAAAAGTATCGGTCACCAATAAACTTAATTCACTATAAGGTTAAATTTACAATGTTCGATATACAAAAAAACTACAAGCTCATCATCTTCTTTTCTGCTCTCCTAACAGCTATTGGGCTATTTAGTGCTAAAGAAATACGAAACAGATTGCTCCCTAACATGAGCCTCCCTGAGATTGGTGTAACTGCTGTCTGGCCGGGTAAAACTGCAAAAGATATCGAGAAAACATTAGTCGTAACACTTGAGAAAGAACTAAAACAAGTATCAGGGGTTAAGAATATTGTCTCATATGTTGATAAAGGAACTTTTTGGACATCAGTCACATTCCATGCTGATACAGATATGGAAAAAGCATACTCTGAAATTCAATCACGAGCGAATCAGGTTCCTAACTGGCCATTGAATGCCCAAAAACCTTTAATTTTTGACTTTAGTAATGGTGCAAATACCACACTAACATCTTTTTATCTTCATGCTGACAATTCAACGAAACCTGAAGACTTTATTAGAGTTTTTAAAAACACTATTGAACCCAGTTTAATGAATGTAAAAGGTGTATCAGGATTAAAGGTATCTCTTCAAAGTATTGATGAGCGCCTTAATATTGTTTTCAATGAACAAAAACTCGTGAATTTTGGTCTTACTATTGATGATGTCATTTTCAGTTTAAGTGGGTTAAGTGATAGCTCTGGGGGAGATATACAGTTTGGTAAAAGCACTTATCAAATGGTTTTTAAAGGTGAGTTACCAATTGAAGAACTGAATGACCATATTATAAAAGCTAATAAATACCAGTTAATAAAGTTGTCAGATATCGCAAGAGTAGAGTATGCCATTTCTGATGAATGGAAACCAGTTACTTACAATGGTAGACCTGCTCTATTTTTCTTTGCTCAACCTTCTCAAGATGTTGATGTTACGGCTACAGTTGATAGGATAAAAAATCAACTAGATTATATTAATAAAGTTATTGAAATAGAGCATGGCTTTAAAGTTAGTTTGATAGGTGATGATGCCAAAACTATCAATGAATCTATTTTGTTTATTGTCCAAAGTGTCACACTAGGCTTATTTTTTTCAGGGCTTGTTGTTTTAATAATGATCAAGGAATTTAAGTCGTTAATTCTTATTCAGCTGAGCATACCTTTTTCCCTATCAGTTGTTTTCTTGGCAATGTGGCTATTAGATAAAAACATCCATTTGATATCATTAGCTGGTATTTCTTTGTCAGTGGGTTTAATTGTAGATGCTGCTATCATAACCATGGAAAGTATACAGAGTGAACTGAAGTACAATTCATATGCTAAATCAATAAAGAAGGGAGTAGGTCGTGTTAAATCTGCTCTATTATCATCAACACTCACTAGTATTGTTGTATTTGTACCAATTTTATTTATTGATTCAAAAGAAGGGCAACTATTTGACGATCTAGCTTTTGTTATTTCAATCGCATTATTAGCATCAATTTTTTATTCACTTATTGTATTACCATCATTATGTAGCTGGTTAAAAATAGATACAAAACCTAAGTCAAGTGACAACACAGAGACTGTTCGTGTTAGTTCTTCAAGCTACTTTTTAAACAAGCTAAAAAATAAGACTTTAATATTATCAGTTTTTCTTGTTATTTTCTTACTATCTTTAGCTTCAATTATAGGATTAAGGCCAGATTTTGATGTTATTCCAGATCCTAAAATGCAAGATATCAATGTTTATTTGCACTTCGATTCTAAATTATCGAAATCTGCAATAAAAGAAAAAGTAACTGATCCAATCAACATGTTGATTAATCAGTCTATCGAACAAGGAACTGCACCTACTTTTAGTTATTTTGATATAAGATGTAAACTCGGCTGCTCTTTGAACTTTAAAAATGATACAAACTTACCGATAGAAGTGTTTGATACATGGTTAAACGAATATGTGTTTGATAAAGTGATTGGAGTAGATGGGTATCCTCGAAAAGAATCATTACTATCTTTGGTATTACCTAATCAGAAGAATTTAGAAATGGATTTTATGGGCGCTAGCATGCAAGAACTGAATAAAGTGTCTGTGGAAGTGCAAAAGTTGATTGAAAGTAAGTTTGATAAAGCGATAGTTTATAATAGTAATGAAGATGCTGAAAGTGATTTACAGTTTGAGTTCAACCATTTCAAAGACAAATTAGCCTTCTCTGGTTTAAGTGTTCAATCGTTTAATAACTATCTAGTCGCCTTAACTTATGGTTATTATATAGGGGATTACTACTATGATGGAAAGCTAGTTTCAACCTATGTAAAGGGTGAAGAAGTAGAGTCGATTGAAGATTTACTTAATAAAAATATAATCACTCCTTCATCCAAAGTACGTAAGGTACGAGAGCTAACAGAGTCATCTATAACAGAGGCAAACTCAACGATTATGCGAGTGAACAATAGCCCTGTAGTTTCATTATTTATTGAAGCGCCAGAAGATATTTCTATGGAACGCTTTACTGATGCTCTAAAAAGAATTGTGTATACGTATCAAAAAGAAAATAATGTCAGTAATGTAGCGATTCAATATCGAGGTAGCTCAAATGATATGGGCAAGTTTCTGATTGATTTTGCAAAAGCCTTTGGGGTAGCGACGTTTGTTTTATTTGGACTGCTTTACTTATTCACTAGGTCCTCAAAAGCTAGCCTAATAGTCATGATGAGTTTACCTGTTTCAATTGGCGGTGGTGTATTCTTCTTATACATTTTCGGTTTGTTTAAACACCAAAATTTGGATATGATTTCTATTATAGGATTTATCATGCTTATAGGTCTTGTTATAAACAATGGTATATTACTGATAACATCGTATATGGATTTTATCTCAAAGGGTTCAAGTGTAATTGATTCTATTAGCTTATCTTTATCTAGTCGTAAAAGAGCTATAATCTTAAGCACTATGACAAGTGTAGTAGGTATGTTACCACTATTAAACCCAACCGCTGTAAGTTCTGAGATTTATCAAGGATTAGCAATTTCTATTATTGGTGGTATGTTAACTAATATAACTTTTGGCTTATTAACAATTGTATTACTTCTGATACTGGTTGATTCGAATAGGCCTACAGATAAGCTTTATGCTAGAAGTTAAGCCGTAGAGCTTGTCTGAATACAACATCCCTATTGTATAATCTAAAAAGCCAATAGGGATGAGTAAATATAAGTAGGAATTATATGAGTATAAAGAAAAATAAGCCTGTTGTAGGAGACATTGTCAATGCCACCATCCAGCATTGGCGTACAAAAAAAACACGTTTTGTTGAACTAATTTATGTGGCAGAGGATAGTTGTACATGGCGAACGGCTGATGATAATAGTAAGCTCTCTCTCGATTGGGATGTTATTGATTGGGTACAATCCTAACCTCTACAGACAAACGTAACTAAATGATACTTTTAGTAAATCTTAGTTTTTTATCGTCGAACTAATTATATTGTAAAATATGCCTGAACAACATTACATAAGCCTAACAGGAGCATCAATAGCTGACTCCTTTAAAGATAGTGAGTTAAACCCTAAACATATATCTCCAAAAGAGCCCATACCACTTTTAGAACGTTTTGTATTAAAAAAGTTGGAGTTACCGAATCCTAGTGTCGTATTTGAAACTATAGAAAGCCAAGAAGAATGTAGGTTGCCTTCAAAAATCATTCTCTGTAAATCATACAGAGAAATGTTAAAACCATTCTTGTGGCGGTTAAATGCTATGAGAAAAAAATGTAGAGATAACATAAATCTTGAATTTAAAGGGATACTTAGGACTATTGAAGATAGTCGAGTACTTGATTTCGATACGACTGTTGTGTCAAACAATGATTTAAAGGAGATCAGCCCTAAAAAATACTATTTAAAGAGTAGTGAAAAGCTTAATACGATTACTGTGTTATTGGCAAGCTCCCTCCGTGAACTTGATTCCAGAGATTCATTACTTAATCTTAGGGATTGTTACTTTGCTTTATTTCAGGCCGCTTTAGATTGTAGCAAGGTCGAATTTGACTATGTTCAAATATATAGACTCGCCTCAGAATCGTCGCATAAAAGCTTCTTTCTGGAATATGTGTACCAATTTTCTCAATTACATAACAAATTCAATATTAGAATGCTCGCATTAATAATTGATGTATTTGAAGAGTCTGAACTGATTAGTAGTGTTCGCTTTATTAATTTCATGAAAAAGACTATTCATGATACTAGTGACCACTCTCTTTATGAGAAGTGCTTCATAACTAATCATGGTGAATCTGTCGATACGTGTATCGATGTAATAATTGATAAATTGCCAAAATCCTATTTTGGAGAGTTTCTTTCAGAATTGCATAAAGTGCCGGGTTCAAAAGAAAAAGACTCAATCTTATCTTATATCTTTTCTAATACAGTTAAATATGGAGATTTATACTTAACGGTTTGCCTCTCTGGAGACACACTATCGAATGAATTTAAGAAATGGTTTATTGAAAAGATGGACTCGTACTTATTAGAGTCAGAAGATGGTACACACTCACCAATTATGCTTTTCGATTTAATCAAATTCAAAATGAGAGATAATGCTATGATTTTTAAGGAACTAATAGACAGGTCAAAATTCGGAGATACTGAACTTATAGAATGCCTAACAGTAGGCCACACAACTTTTATTAATCAATTACATGAATACCAACCTCGAGTAATGGAAAGCTTTATTAAAGGTAAGTGGCACACTCTCTTAAATAAAGAAATGAGCATTGAAAGCAAGAGGATAATGTTTGGCTTGTTAGATAAATTTTGTAGTCAATATGAAGATTTAGACTTAATTAAGATTGGTGCGGAAGGGACTAAGGATGCCTTGTCGATACTGATAGAATATGTAGATAACAATGGGATCCCATTCATGTCACCAAAAAAAATTAAAACTGTAAAGGAAATCAAAGTAACAGTTCAACTGTTTCAATTAACTCCATTACATTTGATGAGAGATATAGATGATAGACGCCTTAAAAACACACTGTTGAAAATGATTAGTAAGTAACTTAGGACTTCATACAATCTTGGTTGAAAAGCACAATGTAGCGCCACGGTGTTAGTGTGTAATGACAATAAAGTTTGTCCGTAACGACGTTTTCTGACAATAATGTTTAACCACAAGCGATAGGTTGTTTATTTAGCAAGATGTATCTAGCCTATATTAGGGCAACATGGTTGATTTTCTTTACATTACATGCCGTTGTTACGGGCAAACATTAAAGTAAAATCGGTGAATTTAACGAGCATGATTTAATGTTCCTGCACAGTTAGTAGTTTTTCTGTAAGGGCCTTTCTATTGTAAATGTTGATAATTTACTAAGCTAACTTTGTCAGCATTGCACAATACTTGTTTAATAAAAACAACAATAAGTTATAGTTACCATATTAATGAGGGTGAAAGTTAACTAAAATTACTTGAAGTTCGAAAAATAGGATGTAATCTGAAAGGTGTTATAAATATAAAAAGATAAAAAGGTTTTCATATAATGACATAGAAAACCTTTTTATTTCTTGAAGTTACTTAACTACAACAGGGTAGCAGACATGTTTGCTTTTACACACGGTAATTACATTACGGCCGCTACGGTCGCTATCGGGTTTACCGTTACCTGTAGCAACACCTTCAACTTGGAGAACAGGAGTTGCTAACTCATGTGGTAATTGTGATGCTGCCATTGCAGAAGTTGCAGATAAAGCTAAAACAGCAGCGATAGATGTAGCAAATAATTTTTTCATAATAAGTAACCTTATAAATATGTAATAAAACAAAAAGTTCGAGTCTAATTTAACATCGATAATTGAAAAGTCAACGTATTAATTGCAATTAGGACTTCATACAATTTTTTTATCAAATAAAGATATATATAATACGGCGTTATGTAATGACAATAAAGATGAACGACAGTAAGAGCGTATTTTGTCAATAATGTTTCCTATAAGTGATAGGTTGTTGATTTAGTTAGATGTATATAGATTATCAATGTATTGCATTACATAAAAAATCACAGACTTTCGTGTAAAGTACTTTGTTTTCAACTAGTCATTGGTAACAAACTTTATTTCTCATTCGCGGATGTTATGTGCAGTGAATCTATATCAACTCACAGTCATTTAAATTTTATCAAATGGTAGACACATAATTATTAATCATGTAATGTTACAAAGATATGATTTGTATTAATAGATTTTTTAGTACTTATTTTGGAACAACAAAATAATTCCGCAAGCTTATATTTTAATTGACCGGAGCATTGTGCTCCGGTCAATTTTAAAAAAGAAAGCGGCTTAAAATTTCATTGGCATTATCTGTCAGTACATAAGATAAGGTATCCGCACAATTGCGGCATAGATCTATTTACACATCGGAGCACAATGATCCGATAAAAACTTCATAGGTTAGATATGGACAAGTCTTATATATTTTTCTCTTTTTTGACTTTTATAATAACGCAAATTATAAGAATGGATATTCATCTTGTCTGCTATAAGGCAGAAAACTATATCTGCAAATGCCTTAGAATTGAATACAATAATTCGAGGCGAATACAAAATGAGTTTGACTTTCCAGCTCTAGAACTATTTTTTCTAACCTTTGTGTTTGTAATGACAACAACTGCACAGTATTTTGAAATGCCATTCACTGAACTTCTAGATTTGCTTTTGGATTTGAACTTACTTTTTATAACTAGTTATCTTATTATATCTTGTATAGCGCTAGTATTATGGTGCAATGTCAAAGTTGGGTTACAACTTTTATTAGCTTTTCTTCATTTACCGTTTAGCTATACGATTGCAGTTTACATAGTTAGTCAGATTATCTAAATTTTAAATGAAATAGGAATGTCGATATTTAATATATTAACTATAAAAGCATCTTTATGATATAATGGATTTATATACAACTAAATCTAGAGAAATTTAATTATGAATGAAAATGAGTATATGCTGTTTGATGCTTCTAGAAAGTATGATGACGGTAAAGGTGGAGAGTGTGAGTTAGGTTACCATTTAGAGCACGTAGTTGATGCTGGAGGAACTCCAGATTGTTTTGATATAGTTGAAGCGACAACCGCAATGCAAGCTCGAACATTAGCAAGGGAAACAGGTTTGCATTTGTATGTTGTGAACAGTTCCTTATCTAGAGTCGTTGGCGAAGTTAATGGCCCATCTTTAGAAAATAATCTTAAAATCAACCGAGAAAAAAGTAATGATTCGTTTGAGCCTTAAATTACTCATGGTGGCTTCGGCCACTATTTCGCTAAATGCTACGAGCGGTGAGAATAAACTAAGATTTGCATCACCATTGTCTAGTGTATCGATTGTTAATAAAGAAGTTACAGAAAGTGAATCAACACTTATTAATGATTTGTCCCATTTAAGTTTTAATTCTGGAACACATAATTCCTGTTTGTTTAGTAGCAGTGATGTTCGCTTGTTTGATAAAAATAAAAAGCATGGTGGTTGGTGTCAAGATTCTGAAAATCCCTTACCAAATGAAAAATGGAATTACATTGAATTCAAGTCAAATATTGCTTCAGATCCAATGCATGCGCTTGTTGCCTTGAGTAACTCTAATCTATCAAGCATGAGCGGCAACTACGGGACTGTTGTTTGGGGCCAATTACCATTTTACTTTGACGGAAGGACTAGTAAGGTCGTAGTGGAAAGTGATGAAATTTTTTCTGGTAATCAAGCGGCTTTAAAGGATGACGTTTTTGGTTTTCTACTAAACTCTGACTCGGGTAAATTCTATATGCATAAAAATGGTGATTGGAGCTACTTCAATAATACGCCGGAGTTAGAAAACTCTTATTTAGGGATAATAGAAGTAAGGGGACCACTTTATCTAACAAGTGTGACAGCAACAAACACAAAAAATGTAGACATCAGCTTCTTTCTTAGAAGTGATAATCAACAATTTACGCCAAGTCTTTAAAGAAAAATCACTTTAGGTCTATATCTCAAATTGTATTAAATACTCACATAAAATAGGCGTAAAACCATTACAAAAGCAGTTATTATTCTGCATAATGCAATAAACTGATATCTAATATATCAGAATTTTTTATAAGGTGACAATAAGAAGATATTTATAAAGTGACAGTTAGGTGATGTTTATACTGAATTTGAATTTTCATTATAATAAACTTAAGTTAGTATAAAAATGGTGGGCCTAGACGGACTCGAACCGCCGACCTAAAAGTTATGAGCTATTTGCTCTGACCAACTGAGCTATAGGCCCACTATTATATACTATGAAATTAAAATTTATTTATAATGTTAACTTCATTATTGATATAATAGTGGGTCCAAATTGAAAAGTCAACACAATAATAAAGTTATTTAAAATTAATTATCCTAATAGTTCGAACAATCAATAGCCCAATCGAAACTACCTCTAGTAGCACTATAGAAATAGAACCAATGTTGAAGCCAACCATTAGCCACAATAGCGAGCAAATAATTGATATTAGTGTTAAGACATGACCTTTCGTATAGAGAAAACCAAATGTCATTAAAACGCTTACAATAGCTGGCAAGCAATTGTACAAATTACTGTCCATCAGATACGTCAAAATAAATATGCTCACAAAAACAAAAAGAAATCCTAACTTAATGATTCTGTGAGGGTAGAAGTTGTTTATGACATTTCTCATTATTGCTAAACCTACTGTTAGTGCCGGTATGAATGAGCTTAAAAGCAATAAGTGACATAAAAAGAACACATTTCCAATTGTGTAGTAATGATCGAGTAGTCTGTCATCTTCCTGCATATCTGAACGCAAAAAGTAAAATGTTGATACAAAACCAATCATTTGAGTAAAAACTACATAGTAAGCTGGGTCCAATTTATCCTCCTATGATTCAGATATAATTGAAACATCGACATCAAATAGTTTTAATGTTTTAGGGAAGGCACATAAGATGTTTTCTATGTCATTACTAGATATATTAGAAGCCTGTATAACCCACGCCCGTCGTAGCATAAATGAGTGTTCATGCACCATCATCGGGTAACGCTCAATGTCATTCTCAAATAAAATATTAAGATTGACATCTTTGCTTAGAATGTCTTGAGACTCTAGCGTAGTAAGTACCGAGCACATTATTTTAAAGATGACCACTTCTGGAATACTGTCATTACCTTCAACTATTATTTTGGTATCGCCTCGACCTTCAGAATTAATTTTGTAATCATCCCATACATTTAATGTTAAAGAATGATTTTCATTAATATCGAATGTATTTTGAAGCTCAATCTCCTTTTCTGTAATTCTATTGTGATGTTCTAGAGCCATTGCTTTGAATTTATCAGTAAATTCTTCAACCTTTTTACATGCATTTTTCTTGTGATGTTTTCTCTTGAACAAATGTTCGCCACATTCTCGCCTGCTTTAGCTGCGAGTCAAGGCGAACGGTCTTGACTTTAATGAAGTAGGAATTATTATGTACTGTATATACATACAGTTAAATAGAGGGCGATTTGTTAACCGGTATTCGGTTTCGTGCTAACCCAACATCATATCAAAAACTAGTTTTAAGCCAGTGGATGGGTTGTGCGCGTAGTATTTGGAATGCCAAAGTCGATGAAGAAAGGTATTATCGCACGTTTGCCCGTAAGTATTATCCAACGGGCACTTATGCGCCTATTGATCAAAAAGCTTCTCAGTTCAAATCAAAAGTTCTTTCTCCTTGGCTGTATCAATGCCCTAGCCAGATCATCCGCAACAGCGCAGTTAACTGGTATCAGACTTACCAAAAATTCATGAAAGGCATGTGTGGGCGACCTAAGCGCAAACCTAAAACTGACCGGGGTAGCATCTACCTTACTCGTGAGGTGTTCCGTTTTGACC
>NZ_JAKGBG010000034.1:0-53874 GCF_021532595.1 Pseudoalteromonas sp. OFAV1 | reverse complement strand
TTTGCTTTTTCTATTTTAGCGATTATTCAGCTTTGTCATCAAGGTTTGTTTCATCCTTTTTTACTGAATCTTCGCTTTTTGTCTCTTCGGGTGCCGATTCTACTTTCGGAGCCGTAGATTTTTTATCATCTGGACGACGGTCATGAACATCACGAGGTTCACGAACTGGCTTACGAGCCATTAAGTCATCAATTTGACCCGCATCAATCGTCTCGTACTTCATAAGTGCGTCTTTCATCGCATGAAGAATGTCGATGTTATCTTTTAATATTTGCTCAGCACGTTGGTAGTTACGGTCTGAGAACAAACGCACTTCACTATCGATAACTTTAGCTGTTTCATCTGACATGCTCATAGCACGGCTACCACCGCCACCCATGTACATTTCGTTTTGATCTTCAGCATAAAGTAATGGACCTAGCTTTTCACTTAGACCCCACTGAGTAACCATTTTACGAGCAATATCAGTTGCACGTTCAATATCGTTACTTGCGCCCGTAGTTACTTTATCTTCGCCATAGATTAAAGCTTCAGCAATACGGCCACCATAAAGGCTCGAAATCATTGACTCCAGCAGCTCTTTTGAGTGACTCACGCGGTCTTGCTCTGGCAAGTACATAGTAACACCCAGTGCACGGCCACGAGGGATAATCGATACTTTATACACAGGGTCATGTTCAGGCACCATGCGACCAACAATCGCGTGACCAGCTTCATGGTAAGCAGTCATTTCTTTTTCTTGCTCACTCATCACCATGGTCTTACGCTCTGCACCCATCATGATTTTATCTTTTGCTGCATCAAACTCTGCCATGCTTACTACACGCTTGTTACCACGTGCAGCATATAGCGCAGCTTCGTTAACTAAGTTAGCAAGATCAGCACCAGAGAAACCTGGCGTACCACGTGCAATTACAGCCGCTTCTACGTTGTCACCTAGTGGTACTTTGCGCATATGTACTTTTAAGATCTGTTCACGTCCGCGAATGTCTGGTAAACCAACAACAACTTGACGGTCAAAACGACCAGGACGTAATAATGCTGGGTCTAATACATCAGGGCGGTTGGTTGCTGCGATAACAATAATACCTTCGTTACCTTCAAAACCATCCATCTCTACAAGCATTTGGTTAAGTGTTTGCTCACGCTCATCGTGACCACCACCCATGCCGGCGCCACGTTTACGGCCTACCGCATCAATTTCGTCGATAAAGATGATACACGGTGCGGCTTTCTTCGCTTGCTCGAACATGTCACGTACACGTGATGCACCAACACCAACGAACATTTCTACGAAATCAGAACCTGAGATTGTGAAAAACGGCACTTTTGCTTCACCTGCAACGGCTTTTGCAAGTAACGTTTTACCTGTACCCGGAGGACCTACCATTAGTACGCCTTTCGGGATGCTACCACCTAGCTTTTGGAATTTAGATGGGTCACGTAAGAAGTCAACCAGCTCAGTTACATCTTCTTTTGCTTCGTCACAACCAGCAACATCAGCAAAAGTAGTTTTAACTTGGTCTTCACTCATCAGGCGCGCTTTGCTCTTACCGAAAGACATCGCGCCTTTACCGCCACCACCTTGCATTTGACGCATGAAGAAAATCCATACACCAATAAGCAGTAACATTGGGAACCAAGAGATTAAAATGCTGGCGAGGAAAGACTGCTCTTCAGGCTTTACACCTTTCACATTGACATTGCTTTTTAATAAATCGTTCAAAATGTCTTTATCATACATTGGCATGATAGTTTGAAAGCGCTCACCGTTTGTTTTGGTGCCAGTAATAGTACCTGTTGTGCTTTCGATTGAAACTTCTTGAATAGCGCCGCTACGAGCATCGCTTACAAACTGAGTGTAACTTGTTTGGCGATCAACTTGATCACCACCATTAAAGCTCTGAAACACTGACATTAGCACTACTGCAATGACCAGCCAGAGTATTAGATTTTTCGCCATATCGCTCAAGGGGTTAACCTCTTGTATCCAATTAATTTAAATTCAACTTAACGCTGCACAACTGTACTACAGTTTGTAGCCTGTCGCCACTATATAAACTTCCCGAGAACGGGCACGCGAAGCATCGGGCTTTCTAATTTTTACCGCTTTAAAGCTATTACGTACGTCCTGCAAGTATTGATCAAATCCTTCGCCTTGGAATACTTTGACACAAAATGCGCCGTTTTTCTTTAAAACTTGGTGACACATATCCAACGCGAGTTCTACTAGGTACATACTACCAGCTTGGTCAACAGATGTATTGCCGCTCATATTTGGTGCCATGTCAGAAAACACCACATCAACATTTTTTCCGTCAATACGAGTTAATAACGCATCAAGCACGGCTTCTTCACGGAAGTCGCCTTGCAAAAAGTCGACACCTGCTAGCGAATCCATTGGTAGGATATCACACGCAATAACTTGACCATTATCACCTACTTTTTCTGCTAAGTATTGTGACCAACTACCTGGAGCCGCACCTAAATCAACCACCGTCATTGATGGTTTGATTAATTTATCTTTGTTTTGAATTTCGTCTAATTTGAATACCGCACGAGAACGCCAGCCTTTCTTTTGCGCTTCGTGAACATAAGGATCGTCGAAATGTTCCTTCAGCCAACGCTTAGAACTGGCTGAATGTTTTTTATTTGCCATAAAATTAATACGTAACTAATTAGTAATATTCTCTAGATGGCGTTAGAATACCCTTAATTCAAGCCATATTCAGCAAAATTTGTAACAACATGAAATTATCGAACAAACAAAAGCAGTTTTTAAAAGGTCAAGCACACAGTTTAAAACCTGTTGTATTACTTGGTGCTAACGGTTTAACCGAAGGTGTTTTGGTTGAGATTGACAGCGCTTTAGACATTCACGAATTAATCAAGGTTAAGGTACCTACTGATGATCGTGAAACTAAAGCATTGATTTTTGATGCGATTGTTCGCGAGACTAAAGCAGAGAAGCTTCAGACAATTGGTCACACAATTGTACTGTATCGTCAAAGCGAAGATAAAAAAATTCAATTACCACGCGGCTAAGTCCGTATCGGCAATTTAAAAATAAAAGCCAGCGTTACTCGCTGGCTTTTCTATTTCTGAATCGATTTTATTTTGTAACCAAACATGAGTCGCTTGCTATTTTTCTGCACGAGTGTATTTAAGTACCCGATTAATGAACTCAGTAGTTAATTCATTAATCAAACCCGTTTCGGCATTCAATACTAAACTAAAGCCAATATTCAAATGTGGAAACACCACAAGATCACTACGATAACCTTGCACCCAGCCACTATGGTAATAAAGTACTTCGTCATCATAGTCATAAATACGCCACCCTAATCCGTAAAAAGCATCATTTACGTGCTCTCGCCATACTCTGCGGCGAGTTTCCTTTTTGGTATGCGTATAAGGGCGTGTTTGTTTGATCAGCGCATCCAATGGCAGCACATCAGGGAATTGCCCTAATTGGGCGTTTAGCCATATTGCCATATCACTGGCGCTTGCATTTACACCTGCTGCCGCCGGCACCTTATAATAATTTTTCTTTAAACGTGATGTATACCAACGCTTTCTGCCACGCACATGTGGATGCGCATAGTTTTCATCTTTTACCATGCCTTCAAAACCAACGCTGGCATCATTCATTTTTAGTGGCGCAAAAATATATTCAGTGATCCAGTGGGAATAATCCATTTGAGTTGATTTTAAAATTACTGAATCAATTAAACTAAACATCACATTTTGATAGCCATAGCACTCACTAGGCTTACAAATTGGTTCTACTGCTAATAAACGTTCAACAATGTCGGGATAACTCATCCGTGATTCGATTAAGTTATCGTAGGCATTTGGCACCAAGCCGCTTGAATGACTCAATATATGATAAATTTTTAAATCATCTTTGTAGACGGTATTTGAAAACTCAGGAATAAATTTACTAATTGGATCATCAATATTAAATTCGCCTTGTGCCGCAAGTTTTGCAGTAAGTGAGCCTGCAAAAGTTTTTGACACTGAAGCTAAACGAAACCGAGTATGTTGGTTTACCCTGCGACCATCCTTTATTTTTGTTCGCCCAATCCCTTTGATGAAATCTTCTTCACCTAACTTCACAATCGCCAATGAACCGCCAGGTATACCTTTACTTGTTAACTTACGGGTTAAATATTTATTATAATCATTGACGAATGTTTGCCATTGCTGATCACTAGCAAGTGCATACCGACTTGAAAAAAGCTGAATAAGAAGGAGAAAAAAGAAAGGAATAAAACGTAAACTGTACTTCATTAGTTATTTTTTTTAAATTCGTTTAGGAAGTTTCTCATAACATAATATCATGAACTTTTGCTTCGACTAACGTACAATACGCTTAATCTTTATTTTTTATGGGTAGATTATACTATATGCGCTTTCTTTTTGTTTTGATTTTTTGTTTTATCTCAGTTGGTTGCGCTTTAAAACCAGAACCAGCACCGCTTTTAACTATGCCAAAAAAACCGACACTGCAAAGCCAATACTTTCAAATTGAGTATCAAACAGAGCACGAAGCTCCTAAAGTTAAGTCTGTTCAATTGCCAGCCCATGCCGTTAAAAAGAATCAGACTGTTACTATTATTGCCGACAAAACGAGTGTTACTGACACTCTTTATAAACAAATTTCAGATGCTTTAATCGAAAAACAATTAAAAGTAATAGAAGGTGATGAAGCTGATTACGCTTTGTCGATTCATCAGCTTGATTTAGATTTGGTTGATGATACTGAATATCAGCTAGTTAAGCCCGATAAAGCATTTCCATTGTTTGCAGATGTTGCTGCGCAATATCCAACTCAACAATGCGCAACTATTTTGGCACAAGTTAGCATGCGTCTAACGCATAAAAAGACCGGAGATGTGGTCTGGTTTGCAAAATCTTCAATCGACAGCGCGAGCTTTCACCGTGAGCCTCTTATTTATCGTGTAGAGCAACAGCAAACTATTAAAAATGAGCTAGAAGTTGCCAGCTTTATTCATGCACAAAATACTGAACAAGCTCGTCTAGAGCGCATTAACAAAAAAGTACAGGTACCGCCTTACCAAACTGTGATGCGTATGAGTTCATTAACTAAGCAACAAGGTCCGTGTAATCGCACTGAAATTAGTGCTCTAACACCTATGATGCAATATTACCTCAGCAGCATCCTGCTCGATAAAATTAAAGTACAATAACATCTAGGCTGTTTGTTTTACCCATAAACAAACAGCCTATCTTTTAGTACTCGTAACACTTTCTTACACATCTAAGCCCACACCTACATTTTTTTACAGATTACAGGAACTCGATAACAATATACTATATCCTCTTACGACATTACTTTTTCGAAACAAGGATGAGACATTGCGAGTTTACGCCACCATTTTAGTACTTTGCTTGTGGTTTTTCGCTGCATCAAGCCATGCCAGTAATCGCTATTATGCTGACAACACTTTGGAGCCAAGCCAAGGCTTTGCTTGGGACTGGGGCATTGGAGCGGGTTATTACATCGAAGACTCTTACCTAGTGGGCATGGATTCATACAATGATGGTTTTGAGCCAGACATTCACCTTGCAATATCGTATGAAAAGTTTTACCTCGATTATGACCAAAGCCAATTAAGTGGTGGCCTAACTATGGGCTATAGCTTGATTGACAAGTTTGAATGGGGTCTTGATTTAGTCGGTACAAACATTCAATCTGGTTTTGATGAAACTGGTCTCGCCTTTTATGGTGACGATGTCATCGATGAACTAGCAGGGATAAAAAATAGAAATTACGATTTTGATGTTGGCTTGCGTTTATCTCGCCGCTTTGAAAACTCGCAAATTTCATTTGAGTATTTACAAGATGTTTCCGGCACACATAATGGCTGGGTAATGAATTCGTTTTATAGCCAAATAATTCCATGGCGAAACTGGGAGTTTCGTTCTGGTGTTGGCTTAAGTGCCTATTCTGAAGACTTTACTAATTATTATTTTGGTATTTCAGAATCAGAAGCACTTGCAAACCGCCCTGTTTATCGCCCTGATACCTCTTACAGCCTGATCTTTGAATTTCATGCCGAATATCCGCTTAACAGACATTGGGTATTCTTAACAGGCTGGCTGTCTACTTGGTTTTCTAGTGATATTCACCAAAGCCCTATTATTTCACAACAGTATCAGCATAAAGCCAAGGTAGGCGTGCGCTATGTCTTTTAAGTATTATTTCATCATAGCGTTCGGGTTATCTGCCTCATTACATGCGCAAGAACAACAATCCGTTGATACTAAAGCTAATGCCTTGGTTGCATTACCTGACACCTGTGTTGCACTTCGTGAGGGCAGAAGCTGTTACGCCGATGTAGACATTAGTTGGCAACAACAGAGCATAGGCAATTATTGCTTACGCAACGAACAAAGCAAACACATCATTCAATGCTGGCTGATGCAACAAAAGGGTTTATTTCGCTACGAATTCGACTCAGCAGAAACAATTGGCTTTGAACTTATTAATAGTGACAACGGCAAAGTCGTTGCCACCACTGAAATACAATTACAGTGGGTTTATAAAAATCGTCAAAAGAAACGCCGTTGGCGACTGTTCTAACCGTTTGGAGTAAATAATGGAACATTACGGAACAATATTATTAGTTGAAGATGATATTTCACTCGCCAATTGGGTGGCCGAATACTTAATTGAACAAGGTTATAAAACCACTATTTGTTCACGAGGCGACCTCGTTGTTGAGCAGGTACGTAAAACAGCTCCTGACTTAGTGTTACTCGATATAATGCTGCCCGGACAAGACGGCATTAGTGTTTGTCGTGATTTAAGGCAGTTCTATCAGGCTCCTATTATCATGCTGACAGCACGCGACGAAGAAATGGATGAAGTGATTGGTCTTGAAGTAGGTGCTAGTGATTACATGATGAAGCCTGTGCGTCCTCGTGCTCTGCTCGCGCGCATAAAAGCCGCATTGCGCTCTAAAACTGACTCGCAAGATACCAGCAAAGAAAGTACCACAATCAATGTTGGTAAACTCACTATCAATACAGAATCACGTACTGTGTACTTTGGCGAAGATGAAGTTCATATTTCAAGTGCAGAATATTTATTATTACATTACCTTGCCAGTAATGCAGGCCAAGTGGTATCACGAGACGCCGTGTTTAAGGCGACGAAAGGCAGAGAGTATGATGGCTTAGACAGAAGTGTCGATGTGCTCATCTCGTCTTTACGTAAAAAGTTTAATGATGATCCACAACACCCAGAAAAAATTAAAACGATCTGGGGCAAAGGCTATTTGCTTGTTTCGACAGCGTGGCAGTAAACGCGTGTGAAAAAGTTTTACCTTTCCTTATTAGGCAGTGCACTCCTTTCAATTATCATTTTGGGTTGGCTTATTGACGCGTTCAGTCAGCAAACCCAAACGCCTCATGACGTTTTTTATAGCGAAACCCAAATGATAAAAGGTTTTGCAAAACAATTAGCAGCAATTTCACCCAGCCAACGCCCACAAGCTATCAAGCAACTTAATGATGACTTTACTGTTCAGCTTGAATACAGACCAACCCAATCGCTTGCTTTACCTCAATCATTACTTGCACAAATTACGCAACCAAGCGGGCTTATTCTCGAAGATCAACAAGGTTATTACTTGCTTTACAGTGAACCAAACTTAGGGCCACACCATTTAAAAATGCGCTTAATGAAAGACCATAGCCATGAACAAGGTAACGATGTGTTACTAACTATGCTTTTTTATGCTGGGCTTTGTGTGTTCATGGGTTTTATCATTACTCCATTAGCAAAGCGCTTATCGGTGTTAAATGACGCGGCGCAACGTTTTGCTAAAGGTGACTTGAAAAGCCGCATTCATGTATCACATTTTACCTATATCAAGGACGTCGAGCTAACCTTTAACCGCATGGCAAGCCAGATAGAAAAGCTACTTGAAGAAAACAAGTTGATGGCGTCAAGTTTATCGCATGATATACGAACACCTATTGCCTGTTTACGGTTTGGGTTAGAGGCAGCACAAGATAGTCCAAACGAACAAAAACGTCTGGAGTACCTTGCCCGTATGGAGCAAGATCTTGATCAAATGGAGTCGATGCTAAAAAGCTACCTTGCTTTTGCCACACTAGAACAAAAAGCGAATCAGCTCACTTTTAATGAGTCAGATCTTGATAGTTATACCCTTACTTTAGTTCACCAACTAGAACCTAAACTGGAGCAACGTCAGCTTCGCATTCAGCAACAAATCGAACCTGGCGCTGTATGTGCCGATCTACACTGGTTAGCCAGAGCAATCGTTAATTTATTGAGCAACGCTTGTGATTTTGCGACATCAGAAATTCTGATTTCCGCTAAACAAGCTGGAAATCAGGTTATTTTTACAATTGAAGATGATGGTCCGGGAATAGATCCAAAAAACTGGCATAAAGTATTCAGTCCATTTTTCCAAGAGCAGACTCATCGTAATCGAGATGGTGAAAGTTATGGACTAGGTTTAGCCATTGTCGCTAAAGTTGCTGACTGGCACCACGGCACTGTCAGCGTTACAAAGAGCAAACAGCTCGGAGGCGCTTGTTTTACTCTTTCAATTCAAAATAAAAGCCTTTAAACATGTTTCAATTATGTTAATTGTCTCGTATTGTAGAGAACAATTGCACGAAATGTACGCTGACTTCAAAGATAACAATATATAGAACGAATTTGACCTAGATTAACTCTTTTTATTTGATGTTAATTCAAGTAGATTGTCAGCGCCGTCAAAGATAGAGAAGTAAAATAATATGAGCGCATCACGTGGGGAGTTCAGCTCCCGCTTTGGATTTATAATGGCTGCAGCGGGCTCTGCCGTTGGCCTAGGAAACATTTGGGGCTTCCCAACACAAACAGCAAGTAATGGCGGTGCCGCTTTTTTGGTTGCCTATTTAGTACTGGCGTTTTGTTTAGCTTATCCTGCATTAATGGCAGAGCTAGTTATTGGTCGTCATGGGCAAGCTAATGCTGTCAGTTCGCTTAGAAAAGTGACTAATCATCAGTGGCAGAAGAAATTTGCATTTATGGTTGGGTTTGGTGGCATTATCTGTGCGGGCCTTATCTTAAGCTTTTATGCTATTGTTGCAGGCTGGATGCTAAGTGCTACTTTAGAGCCTGTCGCACAGTTATCTGGGCAAGCCCAAGCAAGCACTTGGTTAAGTGAGCAGTCACTATCAAGAAACTTAATATTCACAGCTGCTTTTATCATTTTGACCGTGTCAATTATTTCGAAAGGTGTAGAAAACGGCATCGAAAAGTGGTCAAAGCGCTTAATGCCTGCATTGCTAGGTATTTTGTTCATGCTGATCATTTATGTAATGACGCAAGATGGGGCTATTGCTGGCTTAAAAGCGTATTTAGTGCCTGACTTTTCTTCAATTTTAAATCCTGAGCTACTTGTTAATGCTTTAGGTCAAGCATTCTTCTCACTATCGCTCGGTACAAGTGTGATGATTATTTATGGCTCATACATCAGTAAAAAAGAAAACCTCGTATCGCTAGGTGCATATGTAACGCTTATTGACGTGTTTATTGCTTTTGTAGCCGGTTTATTAATTATCCCTGCAATGTATGTAGCACAGGCACAAGGCGTACAGATATTTTCGCCTGAAGGCGCATTACTTTCTGAAGATACCTTGGTGTTTCAGGTATTACCTGCCCTGTTTACAAGTATGGGAGATGTAGGTATTTTTGTTGGCTTTGCTTTCTTTGCTTTGATGAGCATCGCCGCATTAACTTCATCAATTTCAATGCTAGAAGCCCCAGTGTCTTATGCAGTTGAACGCTTTGCTTTAAAGCGTGTGCAAGCAACTTGGATCATCGGCGGTATTATTGCACTGATAAGTTTTACGATAGTGTTTAATCTAGGGACGCTATTTGGCTTTGTAATAACTTTAACCACTAAAATTGGCCAACCAATTCTTGGCTTAATGTGCTGTATTTTTGTAGGCTGGATCTGGCATAGAGCATCTTTATTAAAAGAAATTCAGCAAGGCTGCCCTGATGTTGCGAATAGCTTCTTCTGGAAAGTATGGCCATGGTATATCAAGTTCATTTGCCCACTTGCCATCTCACTCGTGTTTGCAAACTCACTGTTAAGTTAACACATTGCTGAGGTAGCCATTTGGCTACCTCAGACACATATCTTGATGTGGAATACCATCTTCTAAATAATCATCACCCACATTCTCAAAGCCAAACTGCTGATAAAACCCTGTTAAGTAGCATTGAGCCCCAATCATAATTGCTTTATCAGGCCAGTGTTCTAGACAGGTATCAATTGCCATTTGCACGAGTTTAGTCGCTAACCCTTCACCGCGAAATTGCTGCGCAACCAGCACACGACCAAATGCACTATACTGCTCATTTTTCTTATAACAACGTGCATAGGCTGCAAGTTGCTGCTCTCTGAATAAAAATACGTGCTGAGTTAATTCATCATTATCAACATCGTCAATTTCCGGGTAAGGACAGTTTTGTTCTACGACAAATACGTCTACCCGGGCACGTAAAATTGCGAGCAACTCATCTTTACTGAGTTCGTCATAACTTTTAACAATATACATAACGCTCCTTTTCGAAGACAAAAAACCCAGCCTTAGCTGGGTTTTAACTAACTATTCAGTCGTTAGTCTTTAAGCAAATAATCGTTCAAGCTGGTCACATAACTGGGATAGATTTACGTGATCATGCTCAATAGTTAAATCCACATAACCATCACCTCTAAAGGCACGGTCAAGCTCAATTAGCACATGTGTTTTATGAGCTTCAGGAACAAATGATAATTCAATCTCTTGTAAGCCAAATAAGCTTCGACTGTTTGGTCGATACTCAAGCTCTTGGTAGCAGCCTGAATGAGATTGAAAAGTAGGTGCGCGCAAATAACCTTTTTCAACATCTGCTTTTACTAAATTAAAACCAAGCCTATCCATTGCTTCCATTAATGTACTAACAGCATCATTAGGGTAAATGTGTAAGGCATCACGATCCGTTGGGTCGAGTGCTAAATCAATATCTAAACCTGTCTCAAGCCAGACATGGGATTGATTATAGCCGGCATTGATTTCTGTTATTGGGGTTTCAGAATGTAGTCGTGCTTCAAACGGGATATGCTTTTCTGCACCGGCACTGATAATACCAATATCTGGAATACGCCACTTTTCAATGACATGATTGGTAAAATAATCGCCTTCTTCGCTTTCAACTTTTACACGCGTCATAAGCGCCAAATCTAAACCAGCAATTTCTTGATCAACATCACCGCCTTTAATCACAATCATAGCGTTGAACTTTTGACCTGGTTGCAAGTGCTCTGTCTCAAGTACAGTGTCAACTTTAGCTGCACCAATACCTACTGATGCAAGGATTTTCTTAAACATCTTTTCTCCTTAAGCCAACTTTAATAAAAGACGACTTAAATTCCTTCGTTATTGCATCTTAACCACAATTAAAAGCTATTGTCAGCGAAAAAATGGTGCTTTTGACGGATTAATCAATAAATAGCGCAAATGTGTTTATTTTTTAAACTCTTCTGCTTCGATATTGTTTTCCAATAAGAAATATTTCGCTACACTGCTAACAAATGAAGTTACAAGAATAATTATGGAATTAATCTACTTTGCTACTGCGTTTGTCTGTGGCTTTGCTGTTTACCAGTTAAAGCTTCCTCCTCTTATTGGCTTTTTGTTAGCAGGCTTCGCGCTTAATTTATATGGCTATAAAACAACAGAATTACTCAATACCCTTGCAAACTTAGGTGTTACCCTGCTGCTATTTAGTATTGGCCTTAAACTAAAAGTGGCTAATTTAATCAAGACTCAGGTGTGGGCCCCTGCTTCATTACATATTGTAATTAGTAGCACACTGTTCAGTGCTTTTATGCTGCTGCTTGGCGCAATTGCACTGCCTTTATTCAGCGAGCTTACATGGCAAAGCGCATTGTTAGTGGGCTTTGCTTTTAGTTTCTCAAGTACAGTGTTTGCTGTGAAGGTACTTGAAGAGCGCGGCGAGATGGCCAGTCTGCACGGTAAAATCTCCATCGGTATTCTGGTTATGCAAGACATCTTCGCGGTGATCTTCTTGGCTATTAGTACAGGAAAAGCGCCGAACATTTGGGCGCTGGCGCTATTAGTTGCTTTACCTCTGTTACGCCCAGTTATGTTTTGGGTATTAAACCGATCAAAGCACGGTGAGTTATTACCTTTATTTGGCTTTTTCTTTGCCCTTGTTATTGGCTATCACGCTTTTGAATTTGCAGGCTTAAAAGGTGATTTAGGTGCATTGATAATAGGCATGATGTTCGCTGCACATAAAAAAGCGGGTGAATTATCAAAGTCTCTTCTTAATCTAAAAGATATATTACTCGTTGGTTTTTTCTTAAATATTGGTTTGAATGCAGAGCTAACTAGCCACGCAGTACTTGTTGCGCTGGTATTAGTTTTCGTATTACCGATAAAAGTGGCGCTGTATTATGTATTAACTAATGCATTCAAACTGCGCGCACGTACTTCTTTGTTAAGTGCTTTTAGCCTTGCAAACTACAGTGAGTTTGGGCTTATTGTTTGTGCCGTTGCAGCATCAAGCAATATGATCACTTCAGAATGGCTTGCAGTAATGGCAATTGCTGTTTCGATCACCTTTATTTTGGCATCCCCCCTTAACAAACGTTCGAATGAAATCTACGTTAAAATTGAGCGCTGGTTACTTAAATTTGAAAGTGATACTCGGCTTGCAGAAGAGCTGCCAGTTAACCTTAACGATACTAAGATTGTGATATTTGGTATGGGTCGGATTGGAACCGGTGCTTATGAAACAATTAGTCAAACTCATCCAAACCTTGTTGCTGGTATCGATATAAAACCCGATGTGGTAGAGAAACATATTCAACGTGGTCGTCGAGTATTACTTGCCGACGCAACTGACCCTGATTTTTGGCAACGAGTAAACCATTCACATGTTGGTATGGTTATGTTGGCAATGCCTAAGCATATGCAAAATATTTTTGCCTTGGAGCAACTTCGGGCTTCAGGTTATCAAGGTCAAGTAACGGCGATAGCAAATTACCCTGACCAACAAAAAGAATTAGAAGATATGGGGGTTGACTCTACTTACAACTTCTATTTAGAGGCCGGTAGTGGCTTTGCGGAGCATGTAAAACAGAAACTTTTTTCATAATGTAAAAAATAATTCTCGGTTCCTCTAAATGGAACCGAGAATTATTTCACTATATTCAGTTAGTTGCCAAGTCTATTTTCTTACCTTTAAACCCTCGTCCCCTTACTAGGTCAACGCTATTTACAAAGCTTTACATCAACAATAGCAATCTCTACTAAAAAAAGAGTAGAATCAATCTCAAGGTACTAAGCTAAGTATCTATTTTTAACACAAAAACGTTTAACTTCACTGTGGTTTTGCGCCTTTTTGATACACTGTAGTTAAATGGATTGAGGTTATTTAAATGAAAGATAAGTTTACCAGTGAGTTTTTAGCAAACACGGATGATGCACGTTCCGGGAAACTTGTAGATATACAACAGCGGCTTGATGAGTTACAGCAAAATGGTATGACAGCAACGGATATTAGAGCTGTGCTATTCAACAAGATGCTAGATGTTTATCAAGTACCAAGCGATCATTTTCTTCGTGAAATCGACACACCCGATAGAATTGATGACCCTAATATTCTGCTTAAACTCAAACAGCTTGGTTTTACAAAAAAACGTCGATATCAACTTCACTAATAGTTATTAGAAATTAGTGAATATTTTCAGAGGGCCTACCTCCCTCACTAAATAGGCTGTTTCTTGCCCGTCACAGCCTATTTTCTCTCCTTGTTTTACCGTATCATCTCCCTTTTATACAAATCTGAGAATAAGATGGATCCAGCACTACTCAAACGTGCCATAAATACAAAGATGCCCTTTGGCAAGTATGCAGGTCGACCATTGCTGCTCCTACCCGAGCCATATTTAGTGTGGTTTAAACAGCAGGGATTTCCTGAGGGTCAATTAGGGGCACAACTTGCGATGATATACGAAGTAAAACTCAATGGTCTTGAAAAAATGCTAATGCCACTATTAGATGAAAAATAATTAAATTTTTTGAGAACTTTTATAAATTAGTATGGTCTATTACTTTGCTACTTGTTTATTTTTGGTTTTAACCTTTAAAAAGCGCCTCAGGCGCTTTTTTTATATCTGTAACATTTAGTCAAAGTAATAGCCAGTTACTTAAGTAAACATAGTTGTGGCAATAACCCCGCCTTTATAACAAGATAACAATTACGTCATTAAGTTGTTCTCGGTCATTGCGGATTGGTATAAGGTTTTTGAGATTTACTTATCTTTAAATAATCGAATAACAAACTTCGCACCACCGAGCGTTGAGTCACACACCTGTAGTTGTCCTCGATGCCAGCTGACAATTTTAGCCACTATCGCAAGCCCCAAGCCAAAACCCCCTGTTTTCTTATCACGGCTTTTATCTAATCGTGTAAAGGGCTTTAGGATGCTCTGCCATTCAGACTGAGCAATACCTGGGCCATCATCTTCAACTATTATTTGAACGGCATCTGGGTGTTCTTCAAGTATCAAATTTATTTTATGATGCGCATATTTTTGTGCATTACCGAGTAAATTTTGAATGCAGCGCGCAATAAAGTGCTCATCACAATTATAATAAAGCTGTGACGGCGCATTAACTGCAATGTCAATGTCTGTAGCAAACTCAAGTTTATTTACCACACTATTAACTAATGCGGTTAAATCACAAGAATGGCTTTTTAAACTGGGTTGATGAGAGTCAAGTCGTGCATATTCGAGCATTTCAGAAACCAAGGCTTCAAGCTCAGCAATATCTGCCTGCATATTATCAATATAGATAAACGATTTCTCATTCTCAATTTGTTCCTCTAGCATCGCCACTGCAAACTTTAAGCGCGCAAGTGGTGTTCTAAATTCATGAGAAACAGACGAAGTCAGTTCTTGCTGCGCTGCTAAAAGATATTGAATACGTTCTTGCAACGCATTTAAGGTATCGGTAATGGGAAGAAAAAAGGATTTAGATGCATCTTGTAATTCAAAATCCTGTGCCCCACCCACAGCTTCACATGCAAGCGTTAACTTATTAAAGTCTCGCCAAAGTAAAAAGCTCCATAGCCCAACAGGTAAGCCAATCACAGTTAATAATAAAAAGTAAGGCCAAACGGAACTAAAGCTAGGGTTAGCTACAGATAAAGGGCCTATATGCAACAATTGCGCATCATTCAGGGCTACGTACCAAACTACACGCTGGTCATGATTAAACACATAGAGGTAATGCTTTTCATTGAGTTGCGTTTTCAGGTTTTCAGGAAGGGCAAGATCGCTACGATTGATTATCTCGCTATTAAACTCTTGCTTTAGTTTTGTTAAACCATCTTCTGTTTGACTGAGAAGCCAAAGTGATTTGCCAAATTCTTGATCAAGTGCAATATGTTGCTGTGTATCTTCATAGGGCCATAACTGTTCTATGACCCCACTAACTAAAAACAGAGAAACTATTATATATAAATATAAGCTAGCAAATAGTTTCCCCATTAATGATTACATGTCCCATGCATCAGATACGAAAAGGTAACCTTGGCCCCAAACAGTTTTGATACGATATGGTTTGTCACTATTATCACCTAGTTTCTTGCGGATCCGAGATACGCGAACATCAACGGTACGGTCTAAGCCATCATACTGACGACCAATCATATGTTGATGTACATGTTCACGGCTTAACACTTCACCTGCATTTGAAGCGAGTAACCATAGTAACTCAAACTCATGAGATGTAAGTGTAATTTCGTTGCCTTTAAGTGTAACAATGCGACTGGTTTTATCAATGCTTAAATCACCAAACGTGAGCTCTTCAGGTGCTTTATTTGAAGCTTGGCCTCGGCGCAATAATGCATTAATGCGTGCAAGTAAAACACGTGGTTCTGCTGGTTTAATAACATAATCGTCAGCACCAAGTTCAAGCCCAATCACTTGGTCAAAATCTTCGCCTTTGGCGGTGAGCATTAAAATGGGTAGATTAAATTTATCACGTACTTGACGGCAGACACTAAAACCATCTTTGCCTGGTAACATGACATCTAATATCATTAAATCAACTGGGTTATTCTCTAAATAATCGAATACTTCATCGCCGCGTTCAAGGACCGCAACATCCAACCCATTATGCTGAAGGTAATCCTTGGTTAACTGCTGTAAGCCTAGATCATCTTCAACAAGTAAAATCTTTGCCATTGGTTGCTCCTGAATTAAAAAAAGCTCCACGGTGAGCGCAATCTTCGTCTCTTTGTTTTTGCTTCAGTGCTTTGCACTTCGACTTTTGCGGTTGCAATTTCGCTCCCCGTATGCGGATTGACTAAGGAGTATATTGTTTCAACCTGAACCCGCGCTTTATGGTTTAACACCCCTTTGCGAAGACCTTGCCAGCACTGTATCTGCTGCTCATTTTGGTATAAACACAGATCTTGAGGCTGCGCTATTTGCCAGCTAATTTTTAAATCAAGATCACAAAACTCATGCTGTTGAAGCACAACACACACTTTAGGTGAGATATCAAACTGAGTCGCTTGCGCATGGCTTGGGAACGGCCAAGTAACTACTGCAAACACACACAGACTAAAAACAAAATACTTCATATTAAAAAATATGATTGAATCCTATAAAAGCAGTCATTGAATACGTGTGTTCAAAAAGCGGACTGTCATCCACGGCTGAATAGTCATAATATGCTAAATGAAAACGAAGAGAGTTAGCCTCACTCAATGGCCAACGAGCGTCGATTTTAGCATAAGGTTGCCAACTACTGCCAACATCAATTTCCCCATATGAGGTCTCTTCAGCCGATAAACCATAAAAATAATCATTAAGGCCGGCTGATTTGTACCAAACACCGAGACTTGGTGCAACACTGAGGTTACCTACTTGATAATGAGACTGCCATTGCAGCGCACTTCGCATTCCATTGTAAACACCAGAAACATCCATTAGTGCTTGCACAGAAAAGACGTGGTTATTTTGAATGTAATGATAACTAAGACCTGCATCGAGCGCCCAACGTCGATGGCGAATATCATCAACAGATACTGTTTTACTGCTTAATTCATTGCTGCTTGTTGACTCGACTATAAAGCTACTAGATGAATTTAGCGCAAATACATTGCTTGGATGAAAATCGATAAAAAAGCGAGTTTCGGGGTTAAACTCAGTGACAACATTAAGCACATGAGAGTTACTCTCTAAAAAAGAATAACCTAATCGGCCATTGTCAAAAAACCACTTATCTGCATAGTAGGCAACTTCAGGGAGCAAAACTAAGGGTAAGTTATCGCCACCGTGTAATGGATTTGTAATAGCACCAATACCAGTATTAATACTGATATGCCATTGATTGGTTTCTATTTCTTGGTTTGCCTTGCGGCTTTCACGTTCAGTGCGAGTTGAATCATCAGCATACGCTTGATTAACTAACATGACAGTCAAAGCATATATCGCTGCGCACATCCTGATCGCTTGAGACTTCATTATTGTTGTTACGACCAAAAAGATTTTCTAATGACTGCATACTATCAAGATGTGAACAAACTGTCCTTGCTAGGTTACAACTATTCACAAATTTGATACAAATATCGATAAACTCTGTTTATGCTGGTTACTCTTCGATAATTTCGACGCGGTTTCGGCCATGTTCTTTAGCTAAATAAAGAGCCCTATCGGCAATTGCAATAAGTTGTTCTGGTTGACTATTTTTAGATTTAATCGCAACACCAAAGCTTGCAGTGACGTGTCTTAAGATAGTCTCAGATTTAGGGTCTTTGATCTGTAACTTAGTTATAGCTTGACGTAACTGTTGGGTAAAATTGGTCATATCACTGATTGTGGCAAAATGTGCTGTAAAACAGAACTCTTCTCCACCATAGCGGTATACTTGCCCGACACTCGAGACATGTTTTAATAATTTAGTTGCAACAGCGCGCAATGTTTGATCACCCTTTTGATGACCAAAAGTGTCGTTAAATGATTTGAAATGATCAATATCAACCATAACAAGTACGGCAACCCCAGAAATATCAGGTGCTTGGCAAAACTGAACCACATCTTCGTCAAACTTGCCTCTATTGAACAGCCCTGTCAGGGGATCTCTTTCAGCCTTACTTTGAGATTTAATGAGCTCTTGTTTTAACTCAGTGATCTCTGAGTAAGCATGCGCAAGTTGATTTTGAAAGTCCTGAGCACGATTTTGTAAGGTAGCAGATTTGTCACTCAAACGCTCAACACACAAAAGAACTTCATCAAAGCCACTCTCTTGGCTTATATCGGCCTCATTAAGTTTGTCACGACACTCTTTTAAAACCGAATCAAACTCTGCAGAATAAGTTAGTGCCTCGCTAATATCATGATGGACCTTACCAACAACATCACTAAATCCATCAGATAGTTGATAAAACAAAGCCATGTCATCATTTGAAAGGTATTTGTTAAACAAGTAATTGGCTTGCTCAGTGCTGCAGGTATTGTATTTATTGATAATAGTGTCTAATTCTTGACTGAGCTCGTGATTCTTTTCGCTAACATAGCAATACCACAGCGCATAATTGAGTGGCGTAATAGGTATTTTATACTTAACCATCAAAGGGATGGCTTGTTTTAAACAGTGACTTGAAAAACTTAAAGAATGTCCGGCTTGTGCTGACAGGGTCATAAATCTTTGCAATCCTGATATTATTATTTAGATTCACGTTAGCAATCGCTTAAAAAAAATCAATATAAAAACCGCTTGAAGTATAAAAAAACAGCATAAAACACGACATACTTTTTTCTAAACCAATACTAAATAACTAATATAAAATCCGCCAAACCGCTCACTAACAACTACTTTTCAATTGTATCATCTTAAAATATTAGATTGCCTGTTGTGTCATTGATTGTGCAATACTCCAAATTGCGTTTAAAGCAGGATCGTGGCGCTCTTTGTTTAGCACAGCTAAACCTATTTCAAAGCCATCAATACTTTGCTCTGCATCACTAACTATCTGCACCTTGTCTTTTAATGGACTATTATCTAGAACGATTTTAGGAACCATAGCAATACCTAAACCTAAGCTCACCATAGAAACCATTGCTTCGTGCCCTGCCACCTGAGCATAAATACGGCCATGAATATTATTTTTTCGCCACCATTGCTCTAGGCGCTGCCTAGATAAACCTTGCTCAGCAACAATAAATTCTAAAGCAGACCAATCAATTTGCTCAGCACTTGCAAGCTTTTCGCTGATCGGACAGACAATTTTTGGTGCAATTAATACCAAAGGAGAATAACCAATACTGGTAAAAGCAACTTGCCCAGGTAATTTTGCTGGCTTTGCTGCGATTGCCATTGCTTCATGGCCATCTAATACTCGGTTAATAGCTAACGCGGGATCGCCGGTATTTAAGGTGATCTCTATATAAGGGTGCTGCATGCGAAGCTGTTCTAATATTTGATGTAAAAAGCTATACGATGCAGTCACAGAGCAATATATGCTGACATTGCCATAAATATGCTGCTGGGGCTCTTGGACATTTGCTTTAAAACGATGCCAACTGGCCAATGTCGCATTAGCGTACTCAATAAAAGACTCACCTTCTCGTGTTAATTTTACAGAGCGGTTATCCCGATTAAATAACACCACTCCGACTTCTTCTTCGAGCTGTTTAATATTTCGACTTAACGTAGGCGCACTAATATGACAAAGCTCACTCGCTCTGGCGAAATGTAGCGTCTTAGCTAAAGCCAAAAAGTAATGTAGATGTTTGTGATCCATAAACCCACCATTTCATTTTATGAAACACTTTAATTCAAATATATCATTTTACGCAAGGCAAAAAATTGCATACTGTTAACTCACACAGGGGGCAACAGATTGGCTCTTTGTTTTCTAACAAATTAGTTTTTTATAGGACACTAACAATGGCGAATTATTTTAATACTCTTCCTTTAAGAGAGCAGTTAGCGCAATTAGCGCAGTGTGAATTTATGGATCCTTCAGAGTTCTCTGAAGGCGTTGATGCTTTAAAAGGAAAAAAACTCGTTATTGTCGGTTGTGGTGCTCAGGGCCTTAACCAAGGTTTGAACTTACGTGATTCAGGCTTAGATGTTTCTTATACATTACGTGAGTCAGCTATTGCCGAGCGTCGTCAATCATTCTTAAACGCAACTGAAAATGGCTTTACTGTTGGTACATACGAAGAACTTATTCCAACAGCAGATGTAGTACTAAACCTAACACCAGATAAACAACATACTTCTGTTGTTACTGCAATCATGCCTTTAATGAAGCAAGGCGCAACACTAGCATATTCACACGGTTTCAATATCGTTGAAGAAGGCATGCAAATTCGTGAAGACTTAACAGTTATCATGGTTGCACCAAAATGCCCTGGCTCTGAGGTTCGTGAAGAATACAAGCGTGGCTTTGGTGTACCGACTCTTATTGCTGTTCACCCTGAAAACGACCCTCAAGGTCATGGTCTTGCACAAGCTAAAGCATACGCTGTTGGCACCGGTGGTCATCGTGCAGGTGTATTAAAGTCATCATTCATTGCAGAAGTAAAATCTGACTTAATGGGCGAGCAAACAATTTTATGCGGTATGCTGCAAACAGGTTCACTACTTTGTTTTGATAAAATGGTCGAAAAAGGCATTGATCCAAGCTACGCATCTAAATTAATTCAATACGGTTGGGAAGTAATCACCGAAGCTCTTAAATACGGTGGCGTCACTAACATGCTTGACCGCCTGTCAAACCCAGCAAAAATAAAAGCGTTTGAACTAGCCGAAGAGCTAAAAACAATTATGCGTCCGCTTTATAACAAGCATATGGACGATATCATCAGCGGTGAGTTTTCTCGTGGCATGATGGCTGATTGGGCTGAAGACGATGCAAAATTACTTGCATGGCGTGCTGAAACAGCTGAAACAGCATTTGAAAAGCAACAAAATACAGATCAAGAAATCAACGAACAAACGTTCTTCGACCAAGGTATTTTAATGGTTGCAATGGTTAAGGCTGGTGTAGAGCTTGCGTTCGAAACCATGACTGCTGCAGGTATTATCGCAGAGTCAGCTTACTATGAGTCATTACACGAAACGCCGCTTATCGCAAATACCATTGCGCGTAAAAAGCTATTCGAAATGAACAGAACAATTTCAGATACAGCAGAATACGGCTGTTACCTATACAACCATGCGTGTTTACCGCTATTACAAGACTTTATGAAAAACATCGACACAGATGTAATTGGTAAAGGCTTAGATACAACAAGTAATCAAGTAGATAACCAAGCATTGATTGCTGTAAACAAAGCTCTACGTGAGCACCCAGTTGAGGTAGTAGGTAGCAAGCTACGTGGTTATATGTCAGCAATGAAGAAAATTGTTTAACCCTGGAAAGTAAGTTTCGCTTGTTAGAAACCAAGCCCAATTGCTAATATGCTTTGGGCTTTTTTTTTGTTCCTACATTGATTCGTCATCTGCAAAGTGTATGCTAAAATTACTGACTTAAATGTTGTAAACTAAGACACTTTCATGGCGTTAAATCAACTCACCATTACTAAAAAGATAACACTGCTTGGCAGTGCAATTGCATTAATTGTTGCCGCTCTCATTGGCGCAACAGCTCTGTACAGTGCAAAACAAATCATCGAACAACGAATGATTGAATCTGAGCTACCTAGCAAGCTACAAGCAATTGATAATTATATTACTCACGATATAAATCAAATGATCAGCGCCGCTGAGCAACTCTCTAGTAACGAATTTGTATTAGAGTGGGCGCGTTCAGGCAATACTGATGATAAAACACTGCTAAAAGAGCTTAACCGCCTTGTTAAGCAATACGATTTAGCAACCGCTTCTTGGGCTAATCGTGAAACGGCACAATACTGGAATCAAGACGGTTTCTTGCGAGTTTTAACTAAAGATCAAGATGGTTGGTTTTTTGCGTTTACTAACACAACACAGCCGTTTTCTATTAGTATCTATCAAGAATCACCAACTGATGTGAAAATGTTTGTAAACCACCAGCAAACCAATGGCATTGGTTTAGCCGGCCTTGCAAAAAGCATTGACGATATGCAAGCAATGCTAAAGCGCTTCCAAATCGAAGAAACAGGGTTTGTATTTTTAGCTGACAAAAATGGGTTAATCCAGCTGCATAAAGATGCTGATAAAGTCGCGAAAGCAAAACTTGATAGTATCTACTCGCCGGGTATTACAAACACACTCTTAACAAACCAAGACTTCAACCTACAAGAAATCGAGCTTAATGGTGAAGCCACTTTAGTTGCTGCAAGTCCAATCAAAAATACAGATCTATTTGTTATCGCTCAGGTACCAAAACATGAAGTATTTTCGAGCATTCAAGTTTTACAATGGCAAATTATAAGCTTTGCTATTGTTATTGCACTTATAGCGAGCTTTGCAGGCTTATTATTAGCACGCACACTGTCATCTCCTCTTTCAAAAATGGCTGAACTGTTTACTCGTTTAGGCTCAGGTGATGCTAATTTAGCGTACCGACTACCTGACTCAGAGCAGCCTGAACTTGCTAATTTATCAGCTGGTTTCAATCAATTTATTTCTAAGATAGAAACAGCAATCAGCCAAGTTGCACAAGAAAGTAGCGAAATAAGACAAAGTGCCTCTCATGTTTTTAAACAAGCGCAAAAGAACTCTGAAGCGCTTGATAATCAAAAAGAGCAAACTATTTCTGTTGCTGCTGCTATTAATGAAATGGGCGCAACCGTGCAAGAGATAGCCTCAAGTGCTGCAAATACTGCCAAGTTAACACAAAGCAGCAAAGATAATACTAAGCAAAGCCACACTCAGGTCACACAAAGTAAAGAAGCGATAATAGAACTGGCGACCGATATCGATAATATTACAGAGCAAGTGAATGAGCTGGCACATAAAACACAAGCCATTGCCAGTATCGTTGACTCAATCAGAGGTATTTCAGAGCAAACAAATTTACTGGCTCTTAATGCGGCTATTGAATCCGCACGAGCTGGTGAGCATGGCCGTGGTTTTGCTGTTGTGGCAGATGAAGTAAGAGCACTTGCAAACCGAACTTCACAATCAACAACTGAAATTCAAACCATGATCAGTGAACTAAGTAGTACCTCTGACTCAGTGGTAAATCATATAAATCACTCGAAATCACAGGCTCAGGTTAGCGTTGAAGCAATGCAAAGTTCAGTAGAATTACTCAATGCCATTAATGATGCAGCTAATGAAATCAATGATATGGCAACACTCATTGCGACCGCTACTGAAGAGCAAAGTAACGTGGTAGCTGATGTAGGCCGCAACATTGAGCAAATTAGTGATATCAGCGATACCGTGATGCGTGAGCAAATTGATACAGAGCAAGCGATTAAAGATTTAGCAAGTAGCGCACAAACCTTAGATGACCTTGTTGCTACATTTGATAAACGCTGACATGTTTTGTAACAGATAACACTGACCCTTTTTTATTCACGGCCTATACTTAAATAGTATTAGGCCATGAATTTAGAGGGTCAGATGAAAACAATTACCGTTGCTTTAATATCGAGTCTGAGTTTTTTAACCGCTTGCAATAGTACACAAACTAACTTAGTTCCCCCACCGCTGTCGTTAACACAAGCCAACGAATTCATTGTATCTGAGGTCGAAAGCCAAGAGCAGATATTTGCATTAACCCCTCAAATTAAAGAGCAGCTCAACACTTCCTTTCCTAAAGAAGCTCGAACGTTACAAAATGCCAAAAAGTTACTTTATTTTTTGCTTAAAAATGGAGACTCGTCACTTTCATATCAATCAGGTGCAACACTTACGGCAGGTCAAAGCTATGCCAATTTAAATGCAAACTGTTTATCGCTATCAATATTAGCCTACAGCTTAGCTGAGCACCTCGGGCTCGAAGGGCAATTTCAACAAGTTCATATACCTGAATATTGGGCCCTCAATAACGGCTTTAATTTGCTAACAGGCCACATAAACTTAAAAGTAAAAGAAAGCAACAAAGCATCCGTAAATCATAAGGTGATTTACCCACAAGAACGGGCAATTATTATCGATTTTGATCCGAATAGTCGCCAAGAAGCATTTAGAACAACTAACATTAATAAAGCCCGAATCACCGCAATGTTCTACAACAACAAAGGTGTTTCAGCAATGCTGAAAAATGACTATGACCTTGCTTACAGTTATTATTTAGCTGCGATTAATGCGGACTATAAATACTCTGGTGCATGGGGAAATCTTGGGGTACTTTTTAGGCTTAACAATGATTTTCAGCGTGCAGAAACAGCGTATCAATATGCAATCACCTTAAACTCAGACAACAACACTGCTCTTGGCAATTTAGCTCGGCTTTATAATTTAACTGACAGAGTACAGCAAGGTCGCGAAATTTTAGCTATGCTCGACAAAAAACGCCAAGCAAACCCGTATTATCATATTTCGCTTGGCAATGATGCCTATACAACAAAACGCTATAGAGATGCTATCAAGCATTACAGAAAAGCCCGTGAGCTTGACCCAAAATTACATGATACCGATTTTGGTTTAGCACGAACTTATTATCAACTTGGCGATTTAAAACTGGCTAAAAAATATTTAACCATGGCTAACGATAAAGCTGACTTTGAGGAAGATAAAAAACGCTATGAAAGCAAGCTACGCGCGCTTCGTTCACATACTGCAAAACTGTCTTATCACGACTAGTTTAATTTACTTTTGCTGTTTTCAAGTCAATGCAAGCTCAAAGAAACAGCTTGAACACGATATAGCGACTCTTACTTCAAACCAGTTTTATGGCCGAAAAACGAATACTGTTGGTGCTAAGCGGGCTGCAGAATATATTACCCAGCGATTTAGTGACCTTGGTTATCAAATTCAACGCCAAGACTTTCACTACTCGGACACCTTTTACCAGCAACCCCAAGCTAGTAACATTATTGCCGTTCAGCCAAACAGCTGCCAATCGTGCAAATTAATCGTGTTAACCGCACATTACGATCACTTAGGTTTACAAGGCAGTCGTCTTTACCCTGGAGCTAATGATAATGCCAGTGGTGTTGCAGCCCTTCTTTATATAGCAGCCATTTTTGCTGAGAAAACATCCCCATATAAGCTTGTGTTTGTTGCTACAGATGCAGAAGAAAATGGCTTACATGGTAGTGATTACTTCGTTTCTACATTAAATCCTAGCAACGTAAAGCTGAACATTAACTTAGACATGTTGGTGGTTAATCAGCACAAACCGCGTATGATCGCATTTTTAAATCATCAATCGCAGTACAAAAACGCCATAAACTCACTGTCTGACGAGAAAATACGGTTTATAGCAACAAGTTCTTCGCACTATTTAAACCGTTTGTTTGATTTAAAAGTTAACTGGCTTAAGGCAAGTGACCACTACTCTTTTGCTAAAGCTGACATTCCTTATATTTACTTTGGTATGGGTCATGATAAGCACCATCATCAAAGCACTGATACGATTGCACACATCAATTTCGATTTATATGAACACGCTATTCAAAAAATAGCTGAATTTATGGACAAGCTAACCGACTAACTTAGTAGGTAATTTAGATGTGGCTACAAACTCTATTTTTTGCGCCTTAGTGAGCTTTTTTACGCGACACTCAAATTTACTTGCCTCACTGCGACTACCCACTTGCTGTTGGTAAATTAATTTAAGCGGCCCTTTGCCTTTTAAATTTTTCGCACCTTTGCCAGCTTGGTGGGCTTCAAAACGTTTTTGCACATTGGTACTGATCCCCGTATACCAATGCCCTAAACGAGTCTGAACAATATACAAATGCCATGAAGCATCTGAGTTATCGCTATTTTTTATTGGATCGGGTAAACTTTCTGTATTATCTGTGGTCAAATTTGTGCCTCGTGATTGTTAATCGCATTTCAGTAAAAACAATTACTGAAAAGGGTTTTACCTTCTGTGACTAATCGGTATCATGCAGTGTATAAAAAATAAGGATTCAAACAAATAATGCAGTCGTTTAAAACTTTTTCTTTTTGGTTAGTACTTACCCTTACTTTAAGTGCTACAGCAGGGTGTTCAAGCTGGGTTTACCGTATCAATATTCCACAAGGTAACTTTTTAGAGCAATCTGACGTTGATAAACTTCGCGTCAATATGACACGCGAACAAGTTCTTTATGTACTTGGTAAACCAGTAGCTGAAGATTCATTCGACAATAATACATGGCATTATCTTTATGTATTTAATATTGGTCGTAGTAACGAACAGCGTAAATCACTAACGCTTAACTTTGAAAACGATAAACTGGTTTCACTTTCAGGTGATTATGAACAGCCAAGTGAATTCAATACACCGCTCGAGCAAGAGTAACGAATCACACTTAACAAAAAGGGTAGCTTAGCTACCCTTTTTGTTATGCTTTATTTAAAGGACGACCGCCCGTTACTTTGTTTGCTCGGCCTTCTTCTTTTGCTTTTTCTGCTCGGCGTCTGCGTGCATCTTTTGGATCTGCAATTAATGGGCGATAAATCTCTATTCTGTCGCCATCCTTAACCTGCTGATTTAATTTGCAGGTTCGATTCCAGATCCCTAATGTTAAATTGTTAGCATCGATTTCAGGACATTTGTCAAAAATACCTGACTTTATCACCGCCTGCTCTGCACTAGTCCCTACTGGTACTTCAACAAGTAAACTTGTCGCTGTGGTAGGTAGCGCATATACAACTTCAACAGTAATCATGTGCGTGCTCCGTAAACAGTTTTCGCGCGCTGAGTAAACGCATTCACCATATTTTTAGCAACTTCGTTAAATATTTTACCAAAAGCAAGCTCAATTAGTTTACTGGCAAATTCAAACTCTAAATGTAAGTGCACTTTGCATGCTTGCTCATCTAGAGGTAAAAACTGCCATTTACCCTGTAGCTTTTTAAACGGCCCATCCACTAAGCGTAGCGTAACCGTTTGCTCATCAATAAAGGTATTTTCGGTGGTGAACCACTTTTTCAAACCTGCTTTCGAGATCTCTAAGCTTGCTGTCATGCCGCTGGTTTGTTGTGCAATTATCTTCGCATCAGAGCAATGCGGCAAAAACTCTGGGTACGCATCTACATCGTTCACAAGATCAAACATTTCTTTACTGCTGTACATTACCAGCGCACTTTTTTCTATCTGCGGCATATTCACTCCCAACTGTGTCGGCGAATTTTAGCAAGCTTTGGCTATTTCCCCAAATTTTAGTAGCGTGAAAATTTATGCAAAGCCTTAAAAAAGCGATGTAAAAACGCTGTTTTTACGTATAATATGAGCCACTATGGCTAAGAAAAAATCATCTAAATCGACAAGTAATACCATCGCGCTTAACAAAAAAGCGCGCCATGAGTATTTTTTACACGATAAGTTCGAAGCAGGGGTTGAACTACAGGGCTGGGAAGTAAAAAGTATCCGAGCTGGTAAAGTAAACATCTCTGAGACTTATATTCATATTAAAAACGGCGAAGCATTTTTACTTGGCAGTCAAATTCAGCCACTCAATAGTGCTTCTACTCACGTGATTTGCGATCCTCTTCGTTATCGTAAGTTACTTTTAAATAAGCGTGAAATCGATCGTCTTATCGGTGCCACAGAACGCGATGGGTTTTCTTTAATCGCAACTGCAATGTACTGGAAAAAATGCTGGGTGAAGTTGGAGTTCCACCTTGCTAAAGGTAAAAAGATGCACGACAAACGCGAAGACGGAAAAAACAAAGATTGGGCGCGTGAAAAAGAACGCCTAATGAAACATAAAGCATAATTCTGCTCTTTGAGCCTAACTTAAGGTTAGGCTCTTATCCCTTATAAACTCTCGCTTTTTACAAATAAATCAATACCCTTTCTAAAAACCCATACTTTTTTGCTATTTCAAACAATATCATTTACATGATATCAATCTTTACTGTGATATTTTCACAATACTTTCACAATTAAACAAGGATTGAAATTTATGAAGAACACCCACCGCTTTATACAGCGACCTCTCTATGCATTTACAATTGCAGCGTTAAGTGGCACAAGTTTTATGTCTGTTGCCGCACAATCAGATGGAGCTGAAAAGGTCGAGCGTATTGAAGTTACAGGTTCTCGCATTAAGCGCTCTGATATTGAAGGCCCTTCACCGGTACAATCTATTAGTCGTGCTGATATCGACAATATGGGTTACGACAATCTACAGCAACTATTGGAGCGTATGCCAGTTGCAGGTAATGGAACTTTCTCTACGCGCGGTAATAACCAAGACTCAACAGCAAATGGTGCCGCTGCAGTGAGTCTTCGTGGCTTAGGTTCAGATGCAACACTGGTACTAATTAATGGCCGCCGTGTATCTATTAGTGCCTTTGCAGAAAGCATTACCAATTCATTTGTTGATATCAACTCAATCCCAGTCTCTGCTATTGAGCGTATCGATATTTTAAAGGATGGCGCATCAGCAATTTATGGTTCTGATGCAGTTGCAGGTGTAGTTAATATCATCTTAAAGAAAGATATCAATGGCCTGGAAGTAAACCTAGGTTACGGCGGTACTGATGGTCCTAACTACGAAGAAAAAACGGCAAGCCTAGTTTGGGGTACGAGTACTGAAAAAAGCAGTGCATCAATCATTATTGACTACTTTAACAACACAGCGCTGTCTTCTGATGAAATGGGTCGCTTAGGTACTGCAAATCAAGAACCTTATGGCGGCATGGATTTTCGTTCATCGCGTGGCTTCCCTGGCTACTTTTACGTAGATGGAGAAAAAACAATTGACCCTGCATGCCCGGCAGAAAATGCCACAGCAAGTGGGAGCTGTTTATTTGACTACGGTCCATTTGGTTATGTAACTCCGGCGTCAGAGCGTGTTGGTGCTATATCACAGTTTGAATACAACTTTGATAACGGTATTTCAGCTTTCTTAGAAGTGGCTGTACAACATAATACATCGCAAGCAGCTGGTGCCCCTACCCCTCTTGATGAAGATGCAGGCTTAACAGTGCCAGCAAGTCATCCAAATAACCCATTTGGCCAAGATATCGAGATTGGTCGCTACAGAACGGTAGATGCAGGCCCTCGTCAATGGGACATTGAGTCAGATACATTACGTTTTGTTGCTGGTTTAAGAGGTGAGATCAGTGACTGGAGCTGGGAAGCGGCAGTTCAAAAAGGCCGTAGTAAATCAATGCAAACAGGTGATAGAAGCCAAGGTTGGGTGCGCACTGATTTCTTACAACAAGAAATTGACGCAGGTAACTATAACCCATTCGGTGGCACCTATAATGACCAAGCAGTTATTGATCGTATTACCACAAGCTTAGTTCGCCGCGGCGAATCTCACATGACATCATTTGATGCAAATATCAGTGGTGAAGCATTTAGCTTTGGCGATGATGTAGTGATGATGGCTGCAGGTATTGAATACCGTGAAGAAGATGTGAGCGATATTCCAGATGACCAATTCCAACGCGGGTTAATCTTTGGTACTGAGTCTGTATCGGCTGCAGCAGAGCGCGATCAGTATGCTGCTTATATTGAGTTTTCAATTCCGTTAGCAGAAAACTTAGAGCTGCAATTAGCAGGTCGTTACGATGATTACAGTGACTTTGGTTCAACAACAAACCCTAAAGTAGCTGTGCGCTGGGCACCAACAGATTCAATTACTGTGCGTGGTTCTTGGGCTCAAGGTTTCCGTGCTCCTTCACTGGCACAAATTGGTTTAGGTCCATCTGAAGAAAGTCAGTTCTTTGTAGATACTTATCGTTGTCAGGCAACGGGACAGGATTGTAATGCTCTAGATTACAATATCCAATTTGCGGGTAACCCGAACCTTGAAGCTGAAGAATCAGAGTCATGGAACGTGGGCTTCATTTGGGCACCAACCGCTGAGTTTGGCTTTGGAATCGATGTATGGAGCATTACACAAGATAATAAGATAGACGAACAAGAGTTCGGCCCTATCTATGATAACAACTGTAACGATCAAAACAGCACTGTGTGTGTGCGTTTAGCACCACAAAATGGTCAAAGTTTAGGTGTAATCCAAAAAGTTTACAGCACCTTTGAAAACGTTTCATCGCAAGAAGTATCGGGTGTTGATGTGTCGGCAAACTACACTCATGCTATGAACGATTACGGCTTCTTAAAATTCAATTTAGAATGGGCATACCAAAACGAATTTAAAAAAGATGGTCGCGATTACACAGGCGAGTACCGTTACCCTGAAAACCGTTGGATTTTCTCAACAAATTGGGAAATGGGTGACTTCAATACCAATGTGAACGTTAGCTACACAGGCGAGTTTGAAGATACACCAGACATCGACTTTGATGGAAACTTAGACTTTGATAGCAACACATCACGTATGGTTGATTCGCAAACACTGGTTGATTTACAAGCTGCGTATAACTTCTCAGATAAAATCAAACTATCTGTGGGTGTGAATAACGTATTTGATGAAGATCCTCCGTTCGCGATCGGCGATGGTGATGGCGACTTATATGGCTATGTATCGAGCGTACATAACCCACGTGGTCGTTATTTCTATACTAAGCTAACAATGCGCTTTAATTAATCTCGTTGAGCTTAAAAACAAAAACCCGCCAATTGGCGGGTTTTTTAATTCGCTAACAAAGGCCTAAATTATAGGTCGCCTTCGTTTTCAGAAAGGAATTTAGCAACACCTTCAGGGCTTGCATCCATACCTTTTTTACCTTCAGTCCAACCTGCCGGACATACTTCACCGTGCTCGCTGTGGAACGCTAGCGCGTCAACCATGCGGATCATTTCGTCGATGTTACGGCCTAGTGGAAGGTCGTTAACTACTTGGTGACGTACGTTACCTTCTTCGTCGATTAGGAAAGAACCACGGAAAGCAACACCAGCTTCTGGGTGCTCAACGTCGTATGCTTTACAGATTTCGTGTTTAACGTCTGCAACTAGTGCATATTTAACTTGACCAATACCACCGTCAGCAACGGCAGTGTTACGCCATGCATTGTGTGAGAATTGTGAATCGATAGAAACACCGATTACTTCAACGCCACGCTTTTGGAACTCTTCAAAACGCTTGTCGAAAGCGATTAACTCTGAAGGACAAACGAAAGTGAAGTCTAACGGGTAAAAGAAGATAACTGCTTTTTTACCTTTGATAGTTTCTTTTAGGTTGAAGTTTTCAACGATTTCACCGTTACCTAGAACAGCTGCTGCAGTAAAGTCTGGTGCCTGACGGCCAACTAATACACCCATTTTTATCTCCAAATATTTGAGTTTATTTCCAATTGCATAAGCAATACTTACCTTTATATGGTTCCAAAAAACTAAAAACCAAGAGTAAGCACTGATATTTTGTAAGATAGTTTAAAGAGGTTACAGAGAAATGAACAATCGGAAATATCGATATCACCAATCGGAAAAATTGATTTAGCTAAGTTACTCATTATCCATTGAATATTAATGAATGTACAACTGACTAAAGAGTAGAGCGTGCCCTCTCAAAGATATATTCTACAGAGCACAACACGCATCTTTAATCAGTACATCGGAAGCTAACTAATCCCTAAGTACTTATGCACCTGAACTGATAAACGCCAATTTTTCTCAATACATGTTTCAATAGCAAGTTTGGTCGCTGACTGCTTTTGACTAATTGGTTGAAGGTACACTAAACGTGGATTCACACCCGTTTTTAAGAATAAGTCTTCAAGCTCTTCAACATGCTTTTGCATTGCAACAGGATGCTTAATTTCATCAGCACGCTGCATCGCACTGCGCAGTACTTTATAGCCACCACGCATATTAATCTTTGGTGATACGGTCACCCATGTTTGCTCAGGCGCTAAAATCTCAAATGTGCCGCTGGTTTCAATTTGAGTTGAGTAGCCGTTTGCATGTAATAATTCACACACTGGATTTAGGTCGTACATGCAAGGCTCACCACCGGTGATCACCACATGTTTAGCGTTATAGCCACGTTCTTTAAATAATGCTAATACTTGCTCTGCTGATGCTTCTGCCCAATGATCAGAATCCGCTTTTTTCTCGACCGTGTCATCAAGAGACACTTTATATACATTATCAACATCCCATGTTTGCTTCGTATCACACCAAGCACAGCCTACAGGGCAGCCTTGTAAACGTAAAAAGATTGAAGGTGTACCCGTAAAACTCGCTTCACCTTGAATTGTTTCAAACACTTCGTTAATTTTGTACAAAAGACATCTCACTTACGACACGACGGTATAAAATACATACCATCAGATAAACCAAAAACACTGGCAAAAATTGTTATTTAGGCCCGAGCCGTGTAGTATATCGCGCCCTGAAGTAAACCTCTATCAAAAGTAAGAGCAAAACAGTTATGACGCAAAAAGTAGTTGTTATTTATTCCGGCGGTATGGACTCGTTTACCGTATTAAATAAAGCCCTGCAACAAGGCCACGAAGTGTATGCCCTGTCGTTCGACTACGGCCAGCGTCATGTTAAAGAGCTTAAAGTTGCCGCTCAAGTATGTGAAAAATTAGGTGTTCCACATAAAATTGTTGATATTTCAGCGATCAACCAATTGATTGGTGGTTCATCACTGACCGACGATATTGACGTGCCAGAAGGTCACTACGAAGAAGAAAGCATGAAGAGCACAATTGTGCCTAACCGCAACATGATCTTACTTTCACTTGCTGTGGGTTATGCGGTGTCTTTAAAAGCCAGCAAAGTTTATTACGGTGCGCACTCAGGCGATCATGCTATTTATCCTGATTGTCGCCCTGAGTTTGTGCAAAAAATGGATGATGTTTGCCGTATTGCTAATTACGACGCTGTTGAGATTTTCAGCCCGTACTTAAACAATACCAAAATCGACATTTTAACAGACGGTTTAAAAATGGGTCTTGATTACAGCCAAACATGGACCTGTTACAACGGCCGCGACAAAGCCTGTGGCAAATGTGGTGCCTGCCAAGAACGCTTAGAAGCTTTCGCATTAAATAACGTTACCGACCCTATCGAGTACGAATAACCATAACGTTTAAGTTTAAAAGGCGAGATTAACTCGCCTTTTTTGATTGTGTTTGTTGGATAAGTTTTAGCAGCTCTGCAGTGGCAGTCGCATCGGCTAATGCTCGGTGATGATTAGTTAAATTCAATTCAAAATGTGCCGCTAAATTACCGAGTGAATAAGACTTAAGCTTTGGAAATGCTTTGCGCGACTCAACCACTGTACATAGCTTTGGCATTTTAAAGCCCTGCCCGATTGCACTGTATTCTTTGCGAATAAAACCGTAATCAAAATTCACATTATGGGCAACAAAAACACTGCCTTTTAAAAGTGAACGCAGTGTATCGGCAACCTCTTCAAAGCGAGGAGCATCACGCACCATCGCAGCATTAATTCCTGTTAGCTTAGTGATAAAGGCAGGAATACTTCGCTCAGGATTGATTAAACTTGCCCATTGCTTTATCACTTCGCCCGCTTGTAACTGCACAACTGCAATTTCGGTGATTTTATTATTACCTTGTACGCCACCCGTGGTTTCTATATCAACGACACTATAAATACGGTTCGGATCATTAAACCAATTTACTGCGACGATCTTTACTGCAAAGCCCTGCTGTTTTAACACCTCAATACTGACAAGTTGGTTACGTCTTAGTTTGTCGCCAGGGGCTTTTACTTCTTCAAAGGTGAGCTTATCCCCTTTTAGCACCATCAAGTCTGGGTAACCGTCTTTTAGCTGCTTAAAGGTTTTTGACATTTGTAATAAATGCGCTTTTAAATTTGCAAGCGGGCTGTGTTTTATTAATACCTCTAGCGGCTCTAAAATATCGCTATGCCACATAAAAACACCATTAGGTGTTTCGTAAAACTGCCCTGCATTTTTGCAGACATGTTTATACAAGGCTTCATTGCTAGTGAAATTTGCAAGCTTTTGCTCAATTTGTGTTTGTTGCAAAGTGTAAAAGCAATCAGCCTGCAACACCTTTGGGTAAATATCAAATTCATTACACGGCGGGTGCGGAGTCTCTATAAAAAGCTCTTGCCAAAACGTTAAGGTAAAGAAGCTCAACCAAAGGTTATTCTCAGTAAAAAATACCGTGTTACCAAGCTGTTGATAGTGCTCGCACACTCCTTGCTCTACATCGCCACGGTAAATATCATCAACCTCTAATTGATGCTCTGTATCCATGAGCATTTGTGTTAAGCGTGAACGTTGTTGCTTGTTATATTTACGCTGTAAAAAATCTTCAGCAAAATACAAAATGCCATCATCAAGTGGGTCTTGAATAATACTTTCAAGCTTTTGCTCAACCCAGTCTTTATCTCCTTGCTTATAACGCTGGCGAATAGCTAGCTCTTGCGCTTCACTGCTGCCTTCACAGTGCTCAAGTAACTCAAATGCAAATGCTAAGTTATGCTCTTTGAGTTGTTTGTATAGGCGAATAAGTAACTTATTTTTAATACTCTGGGCTAGTTCATCTTCACAGCTGATAGCTAAAAGCGCATGGGCTAAGTTTTGATACTGTGTTTGTGACTCGCTTTGCTTAAACTGCATGCGTAATTGGTTTAATTGATAATGTGTTTGTGCCTCGGCTAGCGTTTGAAAACGCGATAAGCTCTCGCTGACATCGCTACGCACTTTTGCAATTCCTAAGTCACGCATCACAAATCGGTTTTGATGATTTATATCGCCGCCACTCAGTCGGCCACTGTATAAAAACTCAAAATATTCATAATATTGGTCTCGGCTATTAACTACAAACTGACTAAACAATGCCTCTAAATCAGCGTGGCTACGATCGATATGTTGTTTACACAGTTGGGTTAAGCTCTGTTTACTGGCTGACTTTTTGTAATCAGCTTGAGTTGCCATTAACGCATCGTTTGCTAATAAGGTTAACAGGGTTGGCTTTGTTAAATGTTCAAGCAATAGATCTAATTCGTCGTTGTTAGGATGCGCTACCAGTCCTTGTTGTTTTAACTTAAAAATAGCACCGTGAAGATTAGGGATCTCTTCATAATTTAATGATGACAATGCGACAATTTTTGGCTTACGAGAATAAATACGCAGCAAAGTACACAAGCTTTGCTCATCAAGTTGAAGGAGTTTTTTAAGAAATTGCTGCTGCTCTGCTAAAAGCAGATGCCTGCACTGAGATTGAATAAACTCAGCAAGCTCAAAGAAGTGACTTAAATAATATTTTGCTGGTAATTGTGTTTTCATAGCCAAACCCGACACTGTATATAATTACAGTATCGGGTATTAGCTAAGCGATTTCAATATTTGAGGCTATTTAACTTTTAAAATACCCACAACCGCGCAAATTGCGCCACCCACCATACCTAACCAAGCTTCAATCGGCGTATCGCCGCTAAAAGTTCGGCTAATTTGCGCACTCGCCGAGTCATACACGTTGTAACCCCAAACCGCGAGTGCTACACCAATAACAATTAAAGCAATCCCTATAATTTTTCCCATTGTGTTGTTCCTTATTGTTGTTTTTTATTACATGTTAGTACGAACAGTTTTGCACATAAAATAATTAGCTGCAAAACCTTAAGCAATAATCAAACTAAAGATTATGTTTTGCCCACTTAACGAAACATGAAGCTCTGCACCAATTGCTCGACTTAACGCCTTGGCAATGGATAAACCTAAACCGAAGTTATCATTAGACGTTCTGGCACTGTCTTTTTGCCATAGTGGATCAAATAACTGGCTAATATCTTCATCTGTTAAGGATACTTTTAATTCATTAGTAACAGAGAATTGCAACTTACCCTCGTCATTCAACTGCGTACTTACAATCACTACGCTCTTTTCTGGGCTATATTGTTTGGCGTTATTGACAAGGTTGGTGATGATTGATTCAAGTGCAAATAGATTACTAACAATCGCCGGTATATCTTCTTGAAGTGCAAATTCAACTCGCTCTAAATCGCACTTTTCTAAAATGCGCATTATGACCTGATTTAAATCACAAGCGTCTTGTTTTGGTAAGGCTTCATTACTGTATTTATGCAGTAGCAATAAGTTCGACACAATGCTTTTTAACCGTTGGCTAATTTTTAGTACCTCGGGTTTAAAATCGGCTTCAAATTCTTTTTCATCAGGAAAACGAATTGCCACTTCGGTCATGTTGATTAGCTCAGCAATAGGGGTTTTTAGTTCGTGAGCGATGTCTGAGGTTAAACGTTTTTCGCGAAAGTAAAGCTGCCTATTTTCTTGAATAAAGGCATTTAAGCTATTTACAATCGGCTGCAGCTCTTTAACTGGTTCTTCAACGACAATTATTGCGTTTTTATCAGCGATACTGAGCTTACTTATATCACGATTTAATTTATTGAGTGGTGCTAGCGAGCTGTCGACCGATTTACGCACAAATAAACGAATAAAGACAATGACTGTTACTGTGGTTACCACAAAAATAATGTCGATAAGCCATAATATAAAATCAACTTCTTCGGAAGATGCGGCATAAGCCAACGTGAGTGTTTTAAAGTTCGGCTTACTCACCCCATCATAAGAGCTGTGGTGCGAATGTGGATCAAACTGCGGTTGAAAGCGAGTATAAATGATCCGTCCATCTCGACCATCTGGTAACTGGGTGGTCATTATTTTCGCTTCACCGAGTTTTAGTTCTTGAAACTTAAGGCTCTTTACTGGAAATAAATCAAGACTTGGTGAGCGAATAAGTACGCCCTCATCAGTCCACATTTGAAAATACTCAGGTTCAACTCGGCCATCAAACTCTGGCATAAACTCACCTGGGTGGTTAAAACCTATCCCTTGGTCGTCCTCATGCACCAGTGTCATTAGCATACCAGCTTTTGAGTGTAAGCCACGGTTAAACTCATTATCTATCCAGCTGTCGACGGCAATATCTGTAGCTAATAAAATACCTAAAACAAGCCCTGTTATAGCTATAGATAGAGTAAAAACTAATTTACTGCGAATTGATTTCATCACCTTCCTTGAATTATGTAACCAAAGCCGCGCTTGGTTTGAATAGGTAACTCACCACCTGCCGCTCTAACCTTTTTACGTGCCGATGATAAATGCGCCTCAATAGAGTTTTTCGAAACCAAGTCATATTGTCCAGCAATATAAGTACTTAACTTTTCTGATGTAATAACTTTATTTTGATTACTAAATAAGCACTCAACAATTTTGTATTCGTTGGGTGTAAGGTCGATGACAGTGTCACCGACTTGCAACAGTTTTAATTGTAAGTTCAAAGACAGGTTATCGATGCGGATCACGTCACTGATTGTTTTCAAGCCACCGCGACGCATCAAGTTTAATAACCTTGCATGAAGCTCATCAAACGAAAATGGTTTTGTTAGGTAGTCATCGGCCCCTGTCAGCAGCCCTTTCACTTTGTCTTCAGGCTCTTGCTTGGCAGATAAAATCAGCACACGCACATCGAGCTGCTTTGCTCTAATTGTTTGTAATAGGGTAATACCATCAATGCTGGGTAACATAATGTCGAGTATGATTAATTCGTAATCTCCTGTCATTGCCATACTCAAACCTTCAGCACCATCGCCAGTTTCATCAATGGTAAAACCTAGGTTTTCAAGGCCAATTCGTAGACTACGTCTTAATGACACTGAATCTTCAATAATTAACAATTTCATATGTTACTCAAATAGGTAAAAACACTTTTACGTCATCAGGTTACGCCAACAAACTTAAGATTCACTTAAGATTTACTGAAGTTTTTCTGGTTTAGAAAATATTAAGATTACCATAAGGATTTCTTAAGTTTTGCTTCCTACTATTGCCGTAGTTTCGATTAAGTAAGTACGACTATGACAGCAAAACTCTCCGTTTTAAAACCTTTGTTTCGTTTTACCTTATTATTAATGGCAGTTTTTATGCTGTCGAGAATTGGCTTGCTGATATGGCAACAGCAACGGCTCGTTGATGGCGATAGCTTAGCGGTGCTAATGGGTGGCCTGAGAATCGACTTGAGTAGCCTTGGTTACTTATCAGCCTTAGCTGTTTTGATGTTACTTGCTAACGTGTTTTTGCGCAGTAAGACCGCTTTATTTCAACATGCTTTTACTCTTTATAGCAGCCTAGTTGTGACTTTAATCGTGGTTGTTGAGGCTTCGACACCCGCGTTTATTAACCAATACGATGTGCGACCAAATCGCTTATTTGTCGAATACCTAGATTATCCTCAAGAAGTATTCTCTATGCTGTTAAATGGCCATCTGCTGGCTATGATAAGCAGCTTAATTATTGCAACATTAAGTTGTGTGTTTACGTATCGCTTTATAAGCGCAGCATTTAGTAAACAACAGAACACTAAAAAAGTTAGCCAAGTTGTAATACTCGTTACCACCTTATTAGTTTGTTTAATTAGCGCAAGAGGTACTGTAAGTCATCGCCCGTTAAATCCTGCGTTAGTGTACTTTTCAAGTGACTCGCTGGTTAACTCCTTGGCCCTTAATTCAACTTACAGTGTCGCATTTGCTATTAAAAATATGGGCAATGAAAAAAATGCCAGTAGTTTGTATGGCACCATGCCACGTAATGAAATTTTACAAACAGTCAAGCAAGCCGCCTATAAACAGCAATTTATCACTGAGAGTATTCCTACTCTTGCTAACAACCTGCCTTTTAACACCGGTAAACAAAAGAATTTAGTTATCATTTTAGAAGAAAGCTTAGGCGCACGCTTTGTTGGTGAATTAGGTGGTATTGGCGTGACTCCTGAACTAGATAAGCTTTATCAACAAGGCTGGGGGTTTGATAATTTATACGCTACTGGCACACGCTCTGTTCGTGGTATCGAAGCAGTTACAACTGGGTTTACTCCTTCCCCTTCACGCTCTGTGGTAAAACTTTCTAAATCACAGCGCAACTTTTTTTCTCTTGCCGATGTATTAACCCGCACCGGTTATACCACCCAATTTATCTACGGCGGTGAAAGCCATTTTGATAACATGAAAAGCTTTTTCTTAGGGAATGGCTTTAGCGATATTGTCGATATTAATGACATACAAAGCCCAGAGTTTATCTCATCTTGGGGAGTAAGCGACGAAGACTTGTTTAATCAAGCTGATAAAGAGCTAAACGAGTTAAATAAAACGGGCAAGCCTTTTTTCAGCCTTGTGTTTACGTCAAGTAACCACGACCCATTCGATATACCAGAAGGTAAAGTAACGCTACCTGATGGCCACGACCCAGAAAACTACAAACGCGACCTAGCAATTAAATACGCTGATTATGCACTAGGTAAATTCATCGCAAAGGCAAAAACGCAAAATTACTGGCAAGACACGGTATTTTTAGTGGTTGCTGATCATGATGTACGGGTGTTTGGCTCAGAGCCTGTACCGCTTAAATCTTTCCATATTCCTGCTGTGATCCTAAACAGTGATGTAAAAGCAAAGCGCGATACTCGCTTAGTCAGCCAAATAGACTTACCTGCTACTTTGTTGTCTTTATTAGGTGTAGGGCAAGCAACTCCCATGCTTGGCTATGACTTAACTAAACAATACCCTGTTGAGCGCGCCATGATGCAGTACTACGACAACTTTGCTTATGTAGAAAATGGTGAGGCGGTAATACTAATGCCAAACCAAAAAGTGAGTTATTGGCGTTATGACACAACCAATAAAAGCCAAGTTGCCATTGATAAACCCACCACTGACTTAAATCTTGCCAAAAAAGCGCTGGCTCATGTCTTATTTAGCAATCTTGCTTATACCGAAAAGCTGTATCGCTTACCGAATAAATCATAGCGATGAGGAATGACTATGAGTATACAAATCAAACAACTGTTTACTAAAAAATGGCCCGTTAGCTACAGCCAATTTGTCTGGCTAGTGTCTTTATATTTAGTTATCGCTTTTAACGGCTTATTTTTATATAACGTGTTTGAGGCGGCAGCCAAGCCTGGGCATGTCGACTGGTTATTCATAATAACCGTGCCGTTTTTCTTATTGGCATTGACGGCAATGGTGCTAAGTTGGCTGTCGTTAATCACCTTTGTAAAGCCCATACTTTTGACAAGCGTGGTGCTCTCGTCACTGCTGTTTTATGCCACTTTAAACTATGGCGTGATCTTCGATAAAAGCATGTTGCAAAATGTCTTAGAAACAAATTCAGGTGAGGCATTTTCATACCTGAATGTACAAGTTATCGCTTTTATTGGTGTGCTTGGAGTGCTGCCAGCCTATTTATTTTCTCGCTTTAAGATTGTTGGCCACTTTCGCGAACGCCTAAAAAGCTTTGCGCTATTAAACCTTGCAGCTGTTATCGTTGTAGCCATTATTGCGGTACCATTTTATAAAGATTATGCCTCTGTAGGGCGTAATAACCGCCAATTAACGAGCTACATAACTCCTTTTGCATTTTACACTGCAGGTTATAAGTACTTGCGCGATAATTATTTTTATCCTCCTTTACCATTCAAAGTATTAGATAAAACACCGCATTTATTGGCTAAGCAGCAAAGCTCACTCACCATTATGGTAGTAGGCGAAACAGCACGAGCTGCCAATTTTTCACTGCAGGGTTATGAAAAACCAACCAATCAAAATACACCTAAGCTTGGGGTAAAATATTTCAGTAATGTTAGTTCATGCGGTACAGCAACCGCAATTTCTGTACCTTGCATGTTCTCTCGATTAGACCGCAACAGCTATGATTCACGTATAGCACAAAGCCAAGAGAATGCGCTTGATATCATTCAACGAAGTGGAGTTGAAGTAACATGGATTGATAATAACAGCAGCTGCAAAGGGGTTTGCGTGCGTGTTAAATCACAAACGATAGAACCGACAAAGAGCAATCCACTTTGTGATGGCCATTACTGTTTTGATGAGGTACTCGTTGATGAGTTAGCAGCAACACTTGCCAAGAGTAATGCAAAGCACCAACTAGTGGTGTTACATATGATTGGTTCACATGGGCCAACCTACTATCGCCGCTACCCAAAAAAAGACACTAAATTTTTGCCTGACTGCCCACGTAGCGATATCCAAAATTGTAGCAGCGAGCAACTCACAAACACCTATGACAATACCATTGCTTATACCGACTTAGTGCTGAGTAAACTAATCAACTTGCTTAAAGACAGTAAAGCGGATGATAAATCACTGCTATATGTCTCTGATCATGGTGAGTCGTTAGGTGAAAAAGGTTTGTATTTACACGGTTTTCCATATGCATTAGCGCCAAAAGAGCAAACTCAAGTGCCTATGCTGTTTTGGAGTAATAAGCTAGCCGATAGCCGCTTTAACCAATGTATTGAACAACAGCGTAACCATGCTTTTTCACACGATAACATTTTTGACACCCTACTTGGCTTAACCCATGTCGGAAGTACTAAATATAATCCTGAGCAAGACATTTTTTATGCTTGCTCAAAACAAAGCTAACGAAATAGAGATTTCATACTATGCAATTTGATAGCACTAACAAACCCATAGGCATTAAACGTATTCGCCTTGCATTTAAAAATTCCCAACGTGCATTCACGTGGTTAGCAAAACATGAATCTGCTTTTAAACAAGAGCTGATACTATTGGTCCTTGCCATAGCCGTGGTTTTTATCTGGCAAATTACCCTGTATGAGAAAATCATGCTGCTTGTATCTGTGCTATTTGTGATGTTTGCTGAAGTGGTCAATACGGCAATTGAAGCAGCAATAGACCGCATAGGCCTTGAAATTCATCCGTTATCAGGCCTAGCTAAAGACTTGGGGTCAGCAGCCGTACTTATTGCTCTTACAATTTGTGCGCTAGTATGGGGCGGTGTATTTGTTTACAACCTAAGTTAACTGGCTTTTTTATCATCCGGGGTGTCATTACAAAGTGCACAATGTCGCCCTTTTGATGAGTGATATAAACGGGTTGCGATAAAAATTGCCGTTGCAATAAATGACCAAAGTAACGCAAAACTCAATGCACTTTGTGTGTCGTGACCTTTAAGGATTTCTACCATAAACAATAAAATAGCCACCAGCGTGAAAACTCTAGTGGCTCTTAAAATCCAAAATTTTGTACTCATAACTTACTCCTTTAAAAAAGTAAGTGTAGTTCAAAGTAAGCAAAAACACCTAAAAACCCAAAGCAGACTCAGACAAAATCTGTACATTATTTTTAAATACTTCTAATTGCCCTGCCGGAGATTGTTCAGTACCTAGCACGATAACATGACACACATAGCGATAGCCGTTATTCATAAATGTATAAAAATGGTTACCGCCACTACCATCAAAGCTTAACGTGCCCCCTGTTATCACCAATCTTGGCTCATCCAGCATTGATTGTTCAATATCCCAAGCCGCATAGCGGTATTGATTTTCTGCCAACTCATCAATACGAATTAAATGCTTTTTTGTCTTCCAAGTTAGTATCGGCTGAGTAAATTCGCGAAGGGTTTCGTGTAAAGCTTGTTTTTGCTCTTCAATAAGCGCTTCGCGTAATGTTTTTTCTGCATCTGATTGATAGGGCACAGCCCAAATAGAGCCATCAAAGTCTAACCACAATTTGCCTGAATCAAACATAATGCCGCGCCAACCCATCATCTCCCAATCATGACGAATATTTGAGTTAGCTATCGATTCAACAAATTGCTGATCAAATACCTGCTCAAATTTATCGATAAGCATTTGCTTATTCTCAATGTCTTTAAGAGGGGCTTTACGCTGCAATGGATAGTGGACTCGTTCTGCAATCGCCGCTTTATCCCCTGCTTTAAACGCTGCAACCACAGGTTTTACTATTTTGATATGCTTTGTTGCGGCAGTAGCCCATGATGAATAAGAGCTACCAATCAGTACGATTGCACTTAACAAAACTGCTTTCACTTTAGTATCCATTTTTTAGTTTTTTAAAGCGTAACAAATTAGGGGACACGCAGTACAGCCTCAACTAAAATTCTAATTGAACTGCATCACTTTGATTACCTAATCTGTCAACGGCTATTACTTTAATTGTTGTTAATGTTTGTTGCTCTTTTTCTGTAGCAACTTTGAGCGTATGTTTATTGTTTGCATAAAGCTGATAATGCCAATCGTCACCGTATTTAAAATACACCAAGCTCTGCGTTACTTGTGGTTCATTTGCATGCTGCCAAGATAGCTCAATGTAATTTGCTGAACGTTCATATGAAACTTTAAATGGCTCAACCGCTGGCATGTCTATCCAAGGGGTTTGCGGTATTAATGCTTGGTGCTGAAACACGCCTTTTGCTAATGCATCACTCATTAATCGACTACCGTCAAGCGCCGCAACATTCCAAAAAACAGTCCCTGGCGATGCTAAAAATCCTCGGTTAATCATGATCTGATTAACCACTTCATCGACACCCGCTGTATCAAACGACCGAAGTGCGTTAATACCCGGCCATAAATGACGTTGTTTGGTGTTTTGTGTTTGCCACCAATTTACCAGCAGTGGATAACTTTGCGCGTACTGGTTTATTGGCCAGTACAATTGTGGAGTTAAGTAATCAAGCCACCCCTCGTTTAGCCATAACTTAGCATCCGCATAGAGCTTCTCGTACTGATCCATGCCACGAATTGAGTCTGGATTCTTGGGTCTGTAGATACCAAATGGGCTAATGCCAACTAACACATGGGGTTTAGTTTCTTTAACACGAGCATAAAGGCGTTTAACAAATTGATTGACCGCTTCTCTACGCCAATCTGCAACTGTTAACTTGCCGCCCGCTTTTACATAAGCCTGATATTGTAATGCGTCAGGGAAATCTTCGCCTTCATTATAAGAAGGGTAAGGATAAAAGTAGTCATCGTAGTGAATACCATCTAAATCGTAATTTTTAACAAGTTCCGTTAATGTATTTAAGGTGTGAGCAACCACATCTTGATCGGTTGGTAAAAACCAATAAGTACTATTTTTTAGTTTTACCACTTGGTCTGGCATCCGTGTGACCACAGAGTGTTCAGACACAGGGCCACCATCAGGATGGTGGGCTCGATAAGGGTTGAACCACGCATGTATCTTTAAGCCACGCTTATGTGCTTGCTCAATCCAAAACTGTAGCGGGTCATAAAATGGTGCTGGAGCTCTGCCCTGCTCGCCAGTTAAATAATAAGACCAAGGCTCACGACTACTCTGAAAGAAGCTATCTGCTTGCGGGCGTACCTGAAAAATCACAGTATTAAAGTTATGCTTTTGTAATTTATCGAGTATTTGAATCGCTTGCCGTTTTTGCTCTGTAACAGCTAACCCAGGCTCAGTTGGCCAGTTAATGTTTGCTACTGTGGCAACCCAAGCAGCACGAAACTCCCTTGCGACCTGTGGTTGGTAAATCGTACCAAGCAGTTGTTTTTCAGTATACGTTGTTTCATTTTTTGACAATAAACTACACGCACTTAAAACCAAGCACATGCTCAATAGCGATAAAATTTTTAAATACATGATCAACCTCATAAAAAAGGCACAGCAATCATGTTGCTGTGCCTTCAATTTCACTAAACTCAAATGAGTATTAGAACTTCATTTGTGCGCCAATCAAGAAGCGACGACCATAATCATGAATTGCTAATGGACGATTAGCATCTGGCATACCTGTGCTATTACCTGAAGTCGCTTTTTGCTCTTCATTTGTTAAGTTAATAGCTTGGAAAATAAGATTAAAATCTTCAGAAATGTTATAGCTAACATTTAAATCATATTGACCAAAACCATCCTTATACTGGTTTAAGCCAAGGTAATTAGTATAAAAATATTCTGAACGATATGTATAAGAAACACGGGCACTGAAAGCAGTGTTTTCATAATAAACCGTCGCATTAAAAGTATCTTCTGAGTTGTTTGGCAACACAGCTTCTTCACCTGCGGCTTTTTGTTCTGGTGTTTGCTCTAGTTCAGCATCTGAATATGTATAGTTGGTTTGAATACCAAAACCATACATAAGCTTTTGAGTGTAGTTCACTTCAAAGCCCGAATTCTCACCACCTAGGCCATTTTGAGGCTGAGTCACTAAGAAATCACGAACCTCTTCAACGCCGGTATCAGGGTCTGTCCATGTCCACTGCTTTTCAATCGTTGTATTGGTGATATACGAATCAATATCTTTGTAGAAATAAGCTAATGACAATATTGATGACTCATTAAAGTACCACTCAGCTGATAAATCATATTGAGTCGAACGATAAGGTTTTAAGTCTGGATTACCTTGTGAACCTTTACAGCCTGTTGCCGCTGCACAGTAGCCACTTTTACGCGCTGATAAAAAATCGTAGTCAGGGCGAGACATTACTTTAGCCGCAGCAAAGCGAAGCACAACATCATCCGTAAAGTCATAATTAATGTTTACACTTGGTAAGAAGTCATCGTAGCTATTTGAGCTATATACATCTTGAATATTTTCAGGCGCAAAACTACGTCCAGTGTACTCAACTGAACGAGAGTCAAGCTCTGTTTTAACCGCGCGTACGCCCATATTCCCGCGCCACTTATTGTGCTCGAACACGGCTTTGACGTAGCCAGCTGTAACGGTTTCTTCAAGGTCGAAGGTGTAGTCAAGGTGCTCATAAGGACCTGATGTTGGGCTAGTAGACGAGATCCAATCTGCATACTGGTTATTATCAAACTGCCATAAAATGCCGTCGCTAGTAGAATCGCTTGCAAACATACCCAAATTAAAGCTCTCACCTGCTGCTGACACTTTTGGATAGTTAGCTTTCATCAAACTGGCAGCTTTTGTATGCTCACGGTACTTTACACCCGCTTTAATTGCAGTGAAAAAGCCAGTGTCTAGTAAATATTCAACGTCAAACTGCGCATAAAGCTCATCAGAGTCATTGAGTATGTCATTTTTATGGTTGTAATCTAAACGGTAATCTTGTGGGCTTAAATCTGCCGATAAAGTCACATCTGGCGTACCATTTTCTAACGTAAATGACGCATTTGTATTGGCATAGTACTCTGAATAAACATCACTCACCTCACCGTCAGCTTTACTGTAACCTAGCTGACCTGTAACAGTGTAATCATCTGCTTTGTAAGTCACTTTTAAATCATGAGCTTGAGTCTTAAATTCACCACGGTAGCCCGCATTACCATAATAACCCAAGTTATTGTGTGCTGGTAAATCACCGGCGACAACCGTACCGTCAACGATAACGGGGTTCTCAATGTTAGCAATATTTTGCAGGATAAAACCGCTTGAATACGTGCCATATGATTCATGTTCTGACTTTGAATATAAGTTATTGAAAACAAAATCAAGGTTATCATTTGCAGCGTATTGGAATGTCGCTGTTGCGGTATCTAAATCGCTATCACTTGCGTAGCGGTTGTAACCCACTGCCCCTGGATAAAATTCTGCATTACCATCTTGGTTAGCATCTGTGCTGCGATATCCAAAACGTACTTCTTTACTATCACGCTGCGTTGCTGTTTCTTTGTGCACGAAGCCAACATTAAAACCAAAATCTTGGGCTTCATTTTTCCATGAATATAAACCAGACACGTATGGCTTAGTTTCATCTGCGTTTTCAAAGTGGAATGCTTTTACTGAAAGCGCTGTATAGTTAGCTTCACTATCAAGCGGTTTACGTGTTTTTACTACAACAGTGCCACCAATTGACCCCTCATCAATGTCAGCTTCAGCAGACTTATAAACCTCGAGAGTATCGACCATTTCTGCTGGTAATAATGAGTAATTAAAACCACGCGACGGGCGTGTAATTGATGCCGAAGCCGTTGCAGAAGCCACATTTTGGCCATTTAACAGCGTTATATTTAAATGAGGTGCTGTACCACGAATACTCACTCGGTCGCTTTCACCGCCTAAGTCTTTCTCTACTTGCACGCCAGGAATTCGTTGCAATGCATCTGCAACTGTTTGATCAGGAAATTTACCGATATCTTCAGCAGAAACTGCATCAACTACGCTGTTTGAAAAGCGTTTCATATTAATACTTTTCTCAACTGACGCCGCATAGCCGCGGACTTCTATCAGCTCAATATCTTCTTTTGTAACTTTCTTTTTTTCATCTTGTTGATCAGCTGCAAAGGCTGGTGCACATGTTCCAAGTAAAAGAGTTGGGAGCAATGCTTTTTTGATGCAAACAGTTAGCGTGGAGAATTTTTTATTCATGGAAATGTAACCCTATCGTTTTTTAAAAAGTGAGAGATTTTGTGACTACAAACTACATAAATGCTCTTTTGAACAACAATTGGTAACAACTTTATTGTTACATTGCGGCTACAATAGTAGTAATATTTTATAAAATCAAGATATTTTATTCTTTAAATTTTTTATATTAACAATATTAAATTCCAAGAAAGAGACAGGAAAACACCCAGCAAGCAACCTTGAGATTAAAAAACACTTAAAATCAGCAACTTATATTAATGCTTTATAAAATAGGTGTTTTTTAAGAATTGAAGAATCACATTGGCGTGTTTGTTTTGGGGAATGTTTTATTCAAGAACAAAACTAAGAATCAATGGGAATGGGCAAAAAACGCCTATAAAACAAACGCTGCTAGTGCCTATTACAAGCACATGAAATGTTAAGCACTCTTTGGAAAAATAAAACTCAGCTAACACCAGAAAATTTAATATTGAATAGTTTCTGCCTAATTAAAAAAGAGTGATGAAAACTCACCACTCGCAAACTCATCGAAGTTAAGAAAAGAGGAAATAAAACTAAATGGCCTTAACTTGCCATCGCATTGTCGACGTAATCTTCGACCATATCAGCAAAATCTTGCTCAACAATACCAAGCTCAGTAAAACACGCCTCTTTGATTTTAAACCATTCGCTTGAATACTGTTGGTGACGGGCATAATCCACAGCACTTTCTGCACATTTTAAAATGGCATAGGCCATACGTTGTTGTTCATCATTATTTTGCGCTAAAAAGTGCGTGTTATGATGGTTTAAAATAACGTGACAAAGTGGCTTAGGTAAATGCCAAGAAACAGAGATAAAGTAACCAATCACCGCGTGGTCGCACTGGTAACGTGCTTGTTCAAGGTCTGTAATCGCATGCTCTTTAGCTAGATTTGCTTGTTTAAGTACCTCGACATAATCTGTAAATTTTAATGCCATTGCGGCAATACCCACATTATGAAAAAGCCCTAAAGAATAAAGCTCATCTACTGGCATTAAAGACTTATAACTATTACCGAGCAGCACACAAGCATTAGCAACCTCAAGCGACTCATCCCAGAAGCGCTCTAGGCTTATGCAGGCATTGCCATTAAAATTTTGCTTAAGTAAGGCCATCGTTACCAACCGATTAAGCTGCTCTAAGCCTAAAAACATCGCGGCTTGGCGTATATCACTTATAGTGCGTTGCAAGCCAAACACCGGGCTGTTTATAGTTTTTAACAATAAGGCCGAAAGGCTAATGTCTTTTGAAATTAGTAGGGCTATTTTATCTAAACTTGCATCCGACTTTTGCATTTCATCAGCAATTTGGCTCAATAATTCAGGTTTAGGTGGAATATGAAAACCGCGTTCAAGCGAAACTAGGCGTTGTTCATCTAAGTTGATCATTTGCCCAAGAGCCTCCTTTAATAAGCAACGAGCAATTTAATGGTTTAGATGTGTAAAGTAGCCTAAGAGGTTTGCCTTAGTATTGTTTGAGATCAACTAGTTGCGCAGAAAGAGTATTCATTGCGTAAAAAAAATGGCATAGTAATACGTCAATTAATATGCCGCCTATTGGCTATTTACTTAGTGAGAAAGTACGCTTAGCCACTCATCAGGGTTTGCTAAAATAAACTCAAATACATCATGGTTATTTAACGTAATACGAATTCCATCAGCTGTAATTGGTAAAATACCCGCGCCTTTACCTGAACACTTATCAACGTTATTGATTTGCGATCGTGAAAATGTGTATGGACCTAGGCCTAACTCTTTGTTAAATGGCTCAAAAACAATGTCTTGCTCTGTAACTAAAAGCTTCCCATCTGCTTTTGCAACACCTGATTGAATAGTTGCCATTGATTCTTTGACTGTTTGCGCTTGCATATCCTTTACTCCACTTAACAAATGAGTGTTAGCTTACACTCAATTAAACCTTAAAATTATGTACCAACTTAAGATACAATAAGTACAAAAAAAGTACAGCGCTATTGATTTAAAATATTTTTTATGAATAGCTTATTAATCGCTTTAGATTATTTTCATGTTATTGGTTAAGGCTTTTTATTATTCACATAAAAAGCCATTCTGACTTTAGTCCATTCTTATGTGAACATAAAAAAATGCTGCTATGCTTAAAATAATAATGGGATAGATGCCTTAATCTAATGACAAAAGCGCTGCTGCAAACTAAAAAAAAGTTAAAAATGAATGCATCTATCGTGATTGCATTAGTCATATTGCTCACTTTTACCTCTTTATTCTCTTATAAAAATGTCGACTCGCAATGGCATGATTATTCTGAAACAGCAGCAAATGTTTATGTCCTTCACGACAAGCTTATTCAAAAACTAGGTTATGGTGGTTTTATTCATCATTTTAAAAACTTGGTGCTAAGAAAAAACACTGAGCTTTACCTTCCCAAAATTAAAAATGAACTTGCCACAATAAAAGACTTACTATCCAAACTCAGCGCAATAGAAGAATACGATCAAACAGCGCTTACTGACGTTACAAAAACGGTTAGTGAGTATGAAGCTAAACTCGACATTGCAATAAATATGATTGCTGAAGGCGCTACAAGTGAGCAAATCGATTTAGTGGCTAAAGTGGATGATGCTGCGGCATTAAAGGCTCTTTCAGAATTCGAAACACATATAAGTACGATACTGAAGGACAAAGGCCTTGCTATCAATAACAACTTTCAACTCGCTTACATCGTACATATTTTAACCATCATCTTACTTGCCAGCATATTGCTTGTTTACTTTAGAAAGCTTTCAAACTCTTATAAACAACAGATTGAACTCACCGAGCGTGCTTTAGAAGGCACACGAATAAAATCAGAGTTTTTAGCTAACATGAGTCATGAAATCCGCACCCCTTTAAACGGTATTATGGGGCTATTACAAATTTTACAGCCAAACATTCAAAAACCGAACAATATAGAAGTTGTTGCTAAGGCGCTGTTTTCTTGTCGATCACTACTTACCATCATCAACGATATTTTAGACTTTTCTAAAATGGAGGCGAACGAGCTATCAGTTGAACGAATAGACTTCTCTCTCTCGCGGGTCGTTGAGTCAATTAATTCTGATTTTTTGCCTGTCTGTAATGAAAAATCTATCTATTTAAAAATTGAAGTTAGTGATGATATAGAGGATTTATGGGTGGCGATCCGGTACGCATAAGACAAATACTGTTAAACCTAGTATCTAATGCAGTTAAATTCACTGAACAAGGAGGTGTAAAAGTTATTGTCAAAAAAGCTGCTCAGCGCGAGGGAATAGAATTAGATGTTATCGACACGGGTATTGGCATGAGCAAAGAAGGACTGTCTCATCTTTTCAATCGATTTCAGCAAGCCGATAACAGCATTACTAGGCGTTTTGGAGGTACAGGCCTTGGCATGTCGATTACAGTTAATTTAATAAACCGCATGGGTGGTAGTATTGATGTAAAAAGTGAACTTGGTAAGGGCACCCGTTTTACAGTGTATTTACCACTTAAGCTATCTCAAAAAGCTCATATTGATGAAACAATTACCCACATTAAAGTACCTGACTTAACAAATCAGACGGTATTAATAGCAGAGGATAACCCTTTAAACACCATGATTATTAAATCAATGCTAGGAGAAACCAATGCTGAACTACACTTTGCACAAGATGGTAAACAAGCTATAGAGTTATTTAATAAGCTCAATCCTAGGCTAGTACTTATGGACATACAAATGCCAAATATGGGGGGTATTGAAGCGTGTGCTCATATACGAAGAGTTAACGAAGCAGTTCCTATTATCGCTCTTACTGCCAATGTAATGAAAGAAAATATTATCGAGTATATGAACTGCGGCTTTAACGGTCACGTTGGTAAGCCTATTGAAAAACACCTGCTGTTTAACACGATTAATGATGTACTCGAAATTAACCAAAATGAAGGCTTAGATTAAAGTTTTCATCAAAATTCACAGCTTATTTTGCTATTTCAATAAGCTATAGATTTTCAAAAAATGGCAAATGAACTGCCCACTCCAAAACACTTATTTAACCTTTACATAACGATTGACTTACAAAAAAAGATCGCCCATAGTCATTAATCATCGGTACACATTGAACCTAATTATAAAACCAATTAGTAGCAACCGCTGCTATCAAAATTAAAATGTGGAGGGGTGCGTTATGAACCGTAAGTCTAAACTAATATACCGTATTATGTTGGCCTCTAAGTTTCATAGCCGTGACAAAGCGATTTCACTTGATAAGCTAAAACAAGGCTGTTGTTTAAGTGAGTCCGAATTGCTAACCGTTTTAAAAGAGCTTGAAATCAACCGGCTCATTAGCTGGGATCCCAGCAAATCAACTTTTCAACTATCCGCTTAAAAGCGGACCAAGCCACTGACTATTTGGTTGTAAGCAGTGGCTTTTGTTCAACACATTTATTTAATCATTTAAGTACTTTATTAGTTGCTTATTCTCAGCGAACAGCGAGAATCAACTTAATCGATTATGTAAACACAAAGTGAATACGTATGCACTTTATTGTTGCAGCTAAACGCGAAGGCTATAGTAAGGACACCTGCTGATTTTTCAATCAGCATATAAAACAAGACAACAAGGCCTTAAAATGACTCATATTACAAAAAAGTGCTTACTTATATTCATACTTTGTTTACTCGCTTCGGCGTGTACTCAAACAACAAATAGTGCCTACCAACCAAAACTCTATGTAAAGATAACGCATCCGGCATGGTCAAAAAATGCAGTGATGTATCAGCTAAATACTCGCCAGTTTACTAAAGAAGGCACTTTTAATGCCGCACAGCAACAACTGCCGCGCTTAAAGAAATTAGGTGTCGATGTTATTTGGTTAATGCCAATTCACCCTATTGGTGAAGAAAATCGCAAAGGCAGTTTAGGCAGCCCCTACTCAGTAAAAGACTACCGAAAAGTAAACCCTGAATTTGGCACACTAGATGATCTTAAAGCCTTTGTGAATAAAGCACATGACATGGGCATGTACGTTATTTTAGATTGGGTAGCAAACCACAGCGCATGGGATAACTGGCTTAGATATGAACACCCCGATTGGTACGATAGAGACTATCAAGGCCAATTTAGACCGACGCCTTGGTGGGATTGGTCTGACATTATCGACTTTGATTATTCAAAACCAGCGCTTCGTGAGTACATGACAGAGTCGATGAAATACTGGGTAAAAGAAGTCGGTATTGATGGCTATCGTTGTGATGTAGCAGGCTTTGTACCCGTAGACTTTTGGAACAATGTACGCCGTGAGCTTGATGACATAAAGCCTGTTTTAATGCTTGCTGAATGGGAATCGCGCGATTTACATGCCGAAGCCTTTGACATGACATACGCTTGGTCATGGTCTGAACACATGCGCAAAATTGTAAATGGTCATGCAGATGTCAGCGCCCTATTTATTTATTATTCATGGAATGAAAGCGCATTCCCAGCTGAAGCTTACCGCCTTGTAGGTGTTGCCAACCATGACACCAATGCTTGGGAAGGTACCATGTTTGAACATTACGGGGAGGCGCTTGAATCTGTCATTGCGCTGTCTGTAGTTGGCGAAGGCTTCCCGATGATTTACAACGGCCAAGAAGCAGGCAACGATAAACGACTCGAATTTTTCGAACGTGACTCTATAAAATGGCAAAAGCACCCTATTGGTGACTTGTATCAGTCACTGTTTGAACTCAAACATAATAATGAAGCACTATGGAATGGCCAATTTGGTGGACGCATGGTACATGTACCAAACACTGCACCAAAAGCAGTACTTAGCTTTGTTCGCGCAAAAGGCAACGATAAAGTATTTGCCGTATTTAATTTCTCGAAAGAACCAAAAACAGTCAGTTTTGAAGAGCCATTATATTTAGGTAAGTACACTGATGCTTTTTCAAAACAGCTAATAGAATTTAATGAAACAACAGAACTCACAATTCCAGCGTGGGGATTTAGAGTGTTTGTGAAATAGTTTTAAGAGCCTAGGTTCTAGGTTCTAGGTTCTAGTACTTCATCACACAAGTTCTGACTAGTTGAGGGCACCATAAGCCCTCTCAAGTTTTTCACGAGCTGATTCAACATTAAATAGCCAGTTTATACTTGTTCTTTCTTTATTCCTGCTCCATTCCCAGGCCGCGAGTTCTGTCTTTAGTTCTTCCATACTTGCTATACGTCTATCTAAACATTGCTTATTCATATTACCAATTTCTATCTCGACCATGTTCAACCAACTCGCGTGTTTTGGTGTGTAATGTAATTCTAGTTTATTTAAAATCCGGCGTGCTTCCTGTGGAGAAAATGCTTTATATAACGCTCCTTCTGTATGAGTTGATAAGTTATCTAACACAACTTTTATTTTGTTCGCATGTGGATAATGAAGATCAACTAAATCCCTCATACAATTAGCAAAGTCAATTTTCGTCTTTCTTTCTGTTGCTTTAACATGCCGCCATCCTCGATGGCGATCGAAGAATACAAATAAGTTGGCCACACCTACACGTTTATATTCATAATCTAACCGCTTAGTCTGCCCCTGCTTCATTGGTTGTGCCGGTCGAGTATCATCTACAAGTTGTTTCATCGCCTCATCAAAGTTAATTATGGGGTTTAACTCATCTGCTGG